>DOEZ01000062.1 GCA_003532715.1 Planctomycetaceae bacterium | reverse complement strand
CCCGCCGCGCCGTCGCCGCGCTCGACGCCGCCGCGCTCGCCGAACGCCGCAACATCACCGTCCCGCTGGCCCGCGAGGTGCTGGGGCGGATGGAGGGGTAGGGGAAGGGGGGCTGGTCAGGATTATATCGAAGCCAGCCCAACGGTGTGCCGTCGTATCACTCAGATCGTCTCAGGAAACTTCACGCGTTCTTGGGTGGCGGCGCGTTCCAGTTCATTTTGCCGGCGAGCGATTGTTTCATGGTATTCCTGTGCTTCAATGTCCCTGAAGAATGAAGCATCTGGTGATAACCGTTTAACTGCTTTCTCGACATCGTCGAGCGAGGCCCGGAAAAATTCTTTGCGATAGTTTCGAGCGTTAACACGAACTTCTTCAAACTCATTATGCAGTGCACGCTCCAGTGCCGGTGCGTCTTCACTGTAGATTATCGCATGGGTATCGAAGGCAAATGGCACACTGGCATCACCCAATTCACGCACGCGATCCACGGGATCTAAACGCCTCGTTAGTCCGATTTTAATGACATCCGAACCAAACGATCCAATATTAGAAATGATGTAGACGTAGCCCGATCGAGTTTTTTCAGCCATTGCTTGAGCACGAGCAAATCTCGCGTGTGCTTCGGCAAGATCGCTTTCCAGAGTTTTGATTTGCTGCGTGAAAGCTTCAAGTTGGGGACCGGCAATTTTCGCCGCCTCAGAACGTGCTTTAGCAAGTAGCTTCTCGTAATGTTCTTCCTCTTCGCATGCTTTCTCCATATCGTGGAGAAGTTTTTGTTCCTCTCTCGCCAAGCGTGCGGCTTCTGCGCGTTCTTCGCGCTCCTCTTTGAGCTTTTCGCGATACTCGTGAGTAACGTATAGCTCTTGCAATTTCGATCTTAAGTATTCTTGCGTGATATATATTTTGTTGGAAGCATTTAGTTTATCGATCTGCTCTTGTGCATGAATTATCCGCTTCTCCATTGCATTAACATTATTCCAACGCGCATTGGCAATCGCAGCATCGCATTCGTTATTGAATGCACGAAGCGCCAGCCTAATGTTTCGCGCTGTCATAGTTTTGCCCTTGGACTTACTGCCGTCTACGGACCATTCAATTGTGCAAATGACGGCGCCTCCCTTAGAAATAAGCTGTTTTTGTAACTCGCGAATGTTACCGATTGCAGCTTTGTAAGCCTCACTGTCGGAAAAATCAAAGTGTGGCTCGTATACGCCCATCTCCGAGAATGCTAATTTCTCGTCAAAAATAGCTACTTCTTTAATCAATTGATCATAGATCATTCTTTTTTCTCTATAGTCTGATCGTAATATTTCGATCTCGATTTTTTGGTCATTGGCCTGCTTTTCAAGGCGATTTATTTCGGCATCCACGTCGAAAATACCACTGAAACGCGTTTCCAATGCCACGCGGGTCCGCCGTTCTCTCCACAGTCGGTAAAGAGTGAAAGATGACAGAGAAAAAAGCGCAAGAATGATGAGAGCAGCTATGGCTGGCAGTTGTTCTGATGTGTATTCCATCTATTCCCCCTACCTTTATCGCTGAAGGCCATCCAGTGAGCGTGCGCCTTCCCCGTCCTCAATCTGGCGACCTTTTACCACTCATTACCCACCACCCTCTTCTTCGGGCGGGAAGATCGAAGCCAACTCTGGTTCAACGTCAATGTCGAAGGTGAATGTTAGCGTGGCAATCTGGGCACTGAGGATCGCGCGAAGTTCTCCCAACGCTACGAAGAAGCCGGGACTTCCCTCTCTTCTGTGCGATTGTGGATAGAGGGGTCGGCATAAATTCCGGATGCGGTTCGGTGAGAAACTTACGACATGCGGCACGCATCGCTTTGACCGAGCCTATGGCATTCGAAACGTCAGGAAGTGATTGAAGAGCCTTGGCCAACTCATCTCGGATGCGAAGGACAGACTGTACAACCTCGTTCCAGATTTCTAAGCAATAGGCGGCGTACAATGCGCGGCGATCTTCGAGGAACGAGAGCAGCTTCCGCACCGTCTCCCTTTCGGGCTCAGTCGGCGCCCACTGAAGGCCGCCGCCAATAACAGGTACTGAAAATCCCGTAATCCGAGTTGCCAGTGATTTCGCCTTGATTTTGCCGCGCCTGGCTTTGTCGTGCTCGTCGCGTTTCGCCATGGTTCCCCTCCATGACATGCCCCGAGGAAGCACTATGGTTCTACAGCGGCGCTGTACAGCTATCAAGGCCTGCATACTGAAGATTGAAAACCATAAGTTGACTCTGTGGCGCAATTTGGTCCATTGCATCCCTAGAGGCGTTTTCTGTACCCTCTTCGCATGTCATTACCAAAGTCACGGATGACGCCGGCTCGCCGCGAGCATCTTTGTGCTTTGCTTGAGCACCGGTTCAGTCGGCACTCGAATACGAAGGTAAGCAGCGGTCGCAACCTTGGCTGGACGGAATTCAGGTCGGATCAAGACAGCGATCAGCGAGCCCTCTCGCTCGAACTCGTGACGGATGCTGGGAGGCGAGCGTTGGCTGAGGCCGCTGAAGAAGCTTCGCCAAACTCCCCGAAGTATCGGTAGCCAACACGACTGAGGATCAAGCCATGCCGAAGTCCGCCCAACAGCCGCCCATCCATCCAGGCGAGATTCTCAAGGAGGAGTTCCTGGTGCCCTACGGCCTCAGCGCCAACCGCCTGGCATTGGCCATCGGCGTCGCGCCCAACCGCATCACCGGCATCGTCAACGGCATGCGCGGCATCACGGGCGAGACGGCCATCCTGCTGGCCCGCGCCTTTCGCACCACGCCGGAGTTCTGGATCAACCTTCAGGCCCACTACGACCTGGAACTCGCCCGCGCCCAGGTGACGAAGGAACGCATCGAGGGCGCCGAGGCGCTGTCGCGCGAACTCAGCGCGGCATGAGCACGGTCACCGCAATTCCGTGGTTTCGGTCATCTCCACGCGGTCGGGGTAGAAGGCCAGGTGATCCTTGATGGCGGCCACCGCGGCATGGGGTGTTTCGTAGCTCCACACCGCGTTCTCGGCCCGCTGGCCGTCCACGGCGATGCTGTAATAGGCGCAATCTCCCTTGAAGGGGCAGTAGGTGCGATGTGCGCTGCGCTCCAGCGCCGACATGTCGACGTCCTGGCGGGGGATATACTGCACGGCCGGATAATCCGCCTCGCGAAGCACCAGCGCGGCGCGGGTGTCGGCGATGACGCGCCCGCCGAGCGCCACGACGATGCGGGTCCGGTTGGGCTCGACGGCGATTGGATGGTCGGGGCCGGGGACTCGCATCGGTCGTTCGCTCATGACATGGCCCTCCGTCGGCGGCATGGCTGGCATCAAACCACGGCCCCCCGGCCGCTGCCTTCAGGTGGGAACGCCGCGCCCCTGCGGCAAGAGGGACGGCGGGTTAGCCGTCTGTGCGGCTCCTGGGCTGGAAACGCCCTCTTTTCGGTCCCGACCTGCCGTCCTCGATCGTCATGTCCGCTCGTTCCCCGTCGCCACGGCCTGTTGCCGGCGTTGAGGCAAGAAGCCCCCGTTGACGGAAACGTTATCGTATATCATAATCAACTTGTCTGATGAGTAGGCAAGTTGGCGGATGGCTGCCGCGGGCGCGGCGCGCGCGGCGGGAAAGCCAGGGGGAGACGGCGTGGGGCCGG
>DOEZ01000178.1:2575-2762 GCA_003532715.1 Planctomycetaceae bacterium | reverse complement strand
CGCCGAGCCAGACGACCGCCCAGAAGAACTTCCGCCACCGCGCGCAATAGACGACCGCTCCCAAATTGCCCACGCACGCCAAGGCGTAATACGCGGCCAAAAAGGGCCCAATCGCGGCCAAGAATTCTTCGGGATAATGGTCCATGATTATTACAAAAGCATTTCACCACGGAGGCACGGAGGACAC
>DOEZ01000178.1:0-2559 GCA_003532715.1 Planctomycetaceae bacterium | reverse complement strand
TCTCCGTGCTCTCCGTGTCTCCGTGCTGATTCGTCGCGCAGCTCAATCCTCCGTCTTTGCGTATCCGCCAGAAGTGCAGCCCTATCAAAAAGGCGGCCACCAGCGGCAACGCCACGCAATGCAAAACGTAGAACCGGTTGAGCGTTTCCTGCCCGACCGTCTTGGCCCCGAGCAGGACGAACCGGACATCGGAACCGGGCGTGATCGCGTCGAGGCTGCCTGGTCCTTCGTGGCCCACGATCGGCGCCGCGCCGGCCATGTTCGAGGCGACCGTCACGGCCCACATCGAAAGCTGATCCCACGGCAGCAGGTAGCCGGTGAACGACAGGGCCAATGTCAGCACGAGCAACAGCACGCCAACGCACCAATTAAACTCGCGCGGCCGCTTGTAGCTCCCGGTGAGAAACACGCGGTACATGTGCAACAGGGCCGCGATCACCATGGCGTGCGCGCCCCAGCGGTGCATTTCGCGGAGCACGCCCAGCGAAACGCTGTCGCGCAGGTCGAGCATGTCGCCATAGGCGCACTCGACCGTCGGGCGATAGTAGAACATCAGCAACACGCCGGTGAGCACCTCGAAGACGAACAGGTAGAATGTGATCGAGCCCATGTACCACGTGAAGCCCGGACGCAACGTGTTGCGGCGAACGGTCACCGGCTGAACGTGCAGCACGAAATTCGACAGCATGACCAACACCCGATTGCGCCGATCAGTCGGCGCGGGGTGCCGGAAGACGCTCTTCCAGAGCTGCGAGTTTCGGATTCTCTCGTTGAGCGACATGACCCGATCACACTACAACGTAACTATCTGGATTATTCCACTGGCCCAGTTCCCGCCGAAACGTGCGGCTCTTGTCGACTTCCAACTGCCCGTCGTCGGCGACGCGGACGGCGAATCGTTCGAGCGGTCGCGGGGCGGGCCCTTCGGTGTTGATTCCCTCGACCGTGAATCCGCTGCCGTGACAGGGGCACTTGAACTCGTTCCGGTCGGCGAGCCAAAGCGTGATGCAGCCCAGGTGGGTGCATTGGGTCGAAAGGGCGAACACGATCGGCTCGCCCTCGCGACGCCCGCCGACCACCCAGATGCCCGAGTCCTTGTAACGCGTCTCGACGCGGCCGGGTGGATACTCGCCGGGCAGTCCCACGCGAAAACGGCTGGCTGGCTCGTTCGACGTATTCGGGACGAGAAACCGGGCCACGGCGGCCGTCCACAACACGCCCGCCGTGCCCAGGGCCGTCAGCCCCAGGCCCAGTATCGAGCCCAACATCGCGGCCAAAAAACCGCGACGACCTGTCCGACCTTCTTTGTTCTCGGCGTGGGGTATTTGAGTCACCGGATCGCGGATCGGGTACAAAGGGAACCCCGTGAAAGTGCCTCGCCGGGCGGTTGATCTTCCACAAGGAGGGGAAGGCGAGAGGCCGATGGCCTCCCTTCTCTTATAATCGGCCCCACGGGCAGTGTCAAGTTCGCCAAACCCCGGTGATTCAACGACTTATCGCCGAAAAACCAAGCCGGTGCGTTCCTCGCCCGGTGATTCGATCGCGTGCTCGCGCCACTTCACCAACCACGCCGCAACCAGTAAAATCGATTCTCCAAAACACCATCGAAGCCAACCGCCTTCGTGACCTTCGTGTCCTTCGTGGTGGCGGCAACAACTCGAGAAAGAACTCACCATGAACGTCTTGATCGTCGGAAGCGGCGGGCGCGAACACGCCCTGGCATGGAAAATCGCCCAGAGTCCTCGCGCCGAGCGAGTCTTCGTCGCGCCGGGCAACGCCGGAACGGCCCTGGACGCCGAAAACGTGCCCATCAACGCCGAGGATTTGCCCGCGCTGGTCCGTTTCGCCAAGGACAACGACGTCGGCCTGACCATCGTGGGTCCCGAGGCGCCGTTGGCCGCCGGAATCGTTGATCTGTTTCGGCAAGAGGGGCTGCGCGTCTTCGGTCCCACGAAGGCGGCGGCCGAACTCGAAGCCAGCAAGGTTTTCTGCAAGAATCTGCTGCGCAAGGCCGACATCCCCTCGGCCGACTATCACGTGTTCACCAGCGCGCAACAAGCGCTCCATCACCTGCAGAATCGCGAGGACTTGCCCGTCGTGGTCAAAGCCGACGGGCTGGCGGCCGGCAAGGGCGTCGTCGTCTGTAGAAATCGCGATGAAGCCATCGAAGCGGTGAACTTCATCGCGCGCGATCATGGGTTCGGCGCGGCCGGCAATCGACTGGTCATCGAGGAACGGCTCGACGGACAGGAAGCCAGCGTGTTGGCCATCACCGACGGCAAGACGATCGTCTCGCTGCAACCGGCCCAGGACCACAAACCGGCCGGCGACGGCGACACGGGGCCGAACACGGGCGGGATGGGCGCCTACTGCCCCGCGCCGCTGGTCGACGACGATATGCTCCACTGGATCGAAGAACACGTTCTGGTTCCCACTATCCACGCGATGAAACTCGCCGGGCGGCCTTTCTCGGGCGTGCTCTACGCCGGGCTGATGATCACCAACCAGGGGCCCAAGGTGCTCGAATACAACGCACGGTTCGGCGATCCCGAATGCCAG
>DOEZ01000318.1 GCA_003532715.1 Planctomycetaceae bacterium | reverse complement strand
CGTGGGCGAGACACTCTACGCCGAGCGAAACCCGCTGTTTCTACACAAGCACTACAACACGGCGTACCCGGTACTGTCGTTTCTGGAAGATCGGCTTGGGGCGGAACCATGATCCCGAGTTGTCGGCGTCCCAGGCAAGTTCCATGTACAAACAGCACGAAAGCAAGGATGAACAAGTTGTCCATGCGAGGCTTTGGCACATTGAAGCCAGAATACCGGGGTGCCAGGGGCGGCTTGTCTACCACTGGGATTCACGTTCAGACACGTTCCACCTGCAAGGTGAAAACAGGAAGAGCAACGTCGAATCTGGTGCAAACTTGTCAGGCAAGGTCAGCAAGGACGGGCAAGCCGTCCATGGCACCCTTGGCAGGGCTCATTGGCACGGCAGGCTGCAAGCTCGTGCGGACCTTTGCAGCAAACCCCGCGAGGATGGGCAAGCCATCCACCCCGCCGAATTGAGCTACTTCACCAAATGAAACCGCGTTTGGCGGCCGTCGAGGAATCGGGTGCCTTCTTCGGTGAAGAGCATGATTTGCTCCAGCGCCATGTTGAGTTCTTGGCCGCCCAACTCCGGCACGGGACCGGCGACGCTCAACTCGGCGGTGAGCGTGCTGTTGGGCACGAGCCGCACGTCGCCTCGCTTGCCCGTGTTGGCCTGTTCCCAGGGGAGGCCGACCAGCGGGCCCGGTTCGTGCGCGTAATAGCCGATGCTGTGCGAGTAGATCTTGGGTTTGCCGATTCCCTGCTCTTTGGCCTTTTTCAGGATGGCGGCGAGCATTTCGTTGCCGGTGCGGCCGGTCTGGAACTCGCCGCGAAAGATGTCTTGCAGTCGGTTTCCCTCGGCCATGAGCTTTTTGAAACCTTCGGGAGCGTCGGTTTCGCCCGGCTTGAGAACGTAGCCCCATTCGCAGTGGTCGGTCCAATAGCGGAGATACACGAGCCCAACGTCGCATTGGATCAGGTCGCCCGGGCGGATCACCTTGTCGTTCTTGCCGTATCGTTCGATCATCTCGGCCGTGCGGCCCTTGACGGCGAACCAGTTCCACGGCGCTCGGGGCAGCCCCAGGTCGGAGGCTCTTTGGGCGTAGTGGTACACTAGGTCGTCGGTCGTCGTGACGCCCGGCGTGATGACCTTACGCGACATGGTCTCGGCTATTATCGCATGCGAAATGGCAACCGCTCGCTCGTAGAGTTCCACATCCTCGGGCAGGAGCGTTTGAAGCCAAAGCGAGGCCATCGGTTCGGCCGATGAACACCGCGCGGCGTACTCGGGGCCGATCACGCTCAGGAGTTTCGTCTTGAGCGACGCGGTCAACCCGTCGGCGGCCCAGATCACGTCCGATTCGTTGATGCCGATCTTCCGCGGATCGCGCTCTTTGACGATTCGAGCGAGGCAATCCCACTGACTCTCGCGTTTTTCGTTGTCCCAGGCGCGGTAGTCCCAGGTGCTGGCGTGGAGTTCATCCATTTTTGTGCGCGAGATATTCATCCGCTCGATCTGCTTTCCAGGGCCCGGATCATGGAAGACAAGAATCTGCGTGATCGGACACCACGCGTTGTCGGGGATCATCGTGTTGAATACCGGATCATAGTTGTCCTCGCGCGAGACGATGATCCACATGTCGAACCCGGCCCGGCGCATGGCCATGGGAAGGACCGTATCCAGACGCTTCTTGGTGATTCGAGCGATGGTTTCGGCTCGTTGGCGAACGTTCAACACGGCGGGGAAGCCGGGATCCTCGCCGACGGCCGAAGCTGAAGTTGCGAGAACGGCCGCGACAAGCAGAGCGGTGATCTTGAATGGTCTCATTTCGGGTTCTCCTTGCGTGGCGTTATGCGGATTTCCAACGTGGTCATGGCGGGTGTGCGGCGAGCCGAACCAGGGAGGCGTTGATCATTGTACCGTCAACTCCTAAAGCATGGCTCCCTGGGGGCGACGAAGAACGCGATTTCCAGCCGCGAAAGGAACGCTCTTGATGAGAGACAGACGCCCCGGTGGTCGATTAGAAGTTCCCAAAGATCTCTGGAATAACCCGCCAGAGGGGCAATGTCGGGTGTGGTCGTTGATTTGCCCGTGGGTGGTGTTCCTGGATGGCTTGCCCATCCTTGCTGGCCTTGCCAGACAACTCTGCACCGGCTTGGACGTTGTTGTCTTTGCCGTCAGCTTGCAGCGGCAACTTGGCTGAACGTGAATTCCAGCGATGGACAAGCCATCCGTGACCCTCCTGTGCAGAAATCGGCGTAGGTGAATAGCTGTAATCTTGTTATCATTTTTGGCACCATTTCTTTCACATTCGAATCGAGGGGGTAATGGACGGTGCTTGGCGATTCAGCCCACCCGATTGCGTCCCTTTGCGACACTTCCAAAGGAGAGTGTGCAGAATGTATGAACTCTTGATTCTCGCCGCTTCAATTGGCTTTTCGTGGTTCTCGGGGTTTGCCCCGGACGATGGCTCGCAACTGCTGCGGGTGCATTGCTACAGCACCGTGGATATGTTAACACTCAAGTGGAAAGCCGAGGCGGTCATCGATGAAAGCGAGAGAAATGAAGACCATGCCTGGGCAGGGGTATACTCTCGCGGCGGCCTCGGTCTTAGCGACAGGATGCCATGGAACATCCTTGCGTTCGCTCCCCGCAAGGGCTTTGTATGTAGCTCGCACATTCATGGGGGTGTGCCGACAGCTAATGACATGGGATTCGGACAATTGGAGGAGAAAGATGGAAGCCTCTTTCTAAAATGGGCATTTCCAAACAGTGAACTGGCCACAACCATTGGCAACAGGTTTCGTCCGGTTCGCTGGGGAGACCAACGATACCTGATTGCCGAAAAGGAAATGCTCAACTTCTGCAATGCCGTCAATTCGGGCGAAGCCCCGAAACACGGCGTCGCCAGCGATTTCTTCCTTCGGGAGGGCGACGAAAAGAAGCAGGCGGCGGGACTGCCCGCCCTGCCCGACCCATGGCGCGGTCACTTGCTCGAAAGACCGCTTTCGGCCAAGATCATCTCGGTAAGCGCGGCACCGGAGTCGCAACACAACGTCGAGAACCCGCACGAACGCATGGTGACACTTAATGTAGGCAAGAAACAGGGCGTGTTTGTCGGAATGAAGTTCCATCGACAGGAGTTGGACATACCCTTCCATGTCTTTCGCGTCTCGCGCGTGGGCGATTCGACGTCCGAGGCCGAGTCATTCCTGCTGTACAATTACGAATCCGTCGTTTCCAAGCCGCCACCGACGGTGGGTTGGGAGCTATCGACGATTTCGAGCGAAGGGTCGGCTAACCGACAAAAGGACGACGGCGCGCCAAGATGAGAGCGTATTGCGTTCTAAACCATGGGTGGTTTGCGCTGGGCGCCAGGGGCGGCTTGTCTGCCCCTGGAAGTCGCGTTCAGGCAAGTTCTCCCTGCAAGCTGCTGACAGGAGAGACAACGTCGAAGCTGGTGCAAGCCTGTCAGACAAGGTCAGCAAGGACGGGCAAGCCGTCCATGGCACCCTTGGAAAGGTTCCTTGGCAAGGCTGACTGCAAGCTGGTGCAAGGAGGAGCCAAGTCGAAGCTGGTGCAAGCCTGTCAGACAAGGCCAGCAAGGATGGGCAAGCCATCCATGGCCCGCCACAAGCACCCAAGTTCGAGCAGGCCGAACGCTCAAAGGCAGGCCGGGTATCGGGTATAATATCGCGAGTTGCCTATTCGCGCTTATTCGCGTCCATCCGCGGTTTCAAAGAAGTCCACGGGAGTCGAAGCGATGACGAAGAAACGCCGCCACAACGAGAAACTGAGTGAAGACGACGCCCTGCAACTCGTTCTGAAAAGCCACCCCGAATGGCGTCGGCAATGGGAACGCGGCACGTTGCCCGACGAGATGCTCGGCGAGGACGGCGAGCCGATGAGCCCGCATATGCATCTTCAGATTCATGTTGTCGTCGAGCGACAACTGGCCGACGATGAGCCAAAAGGCGTGGTTGCCGTCGCCCGCGAACTGGAGCAACTGGGCGTGTCGAAGCACGAGGTGCGTCATGCGATCGGCCGGGCGGTGGCAAACCAACTGTGGAAACTGATGCATGAACTGCGGGAATTCGATGTTGACGAATACATGGCCGAACTGCGTGAGATCGTCAAGTCGTACCAATAGATCTTCGTCTAATTCAGCTCCGCGCCTCCGTGTCTCGGCGGTGAAAACCCTCCCCGACGACTCCCCAAGCTATTCGCCCACTCCCTCACGCTCGGGGTTCGGTTCTTCGAGGAAGCGGTCGAGGCGGCTTGAGCGGTGGACTTCGGGCTTGCCGTCGGGCGAGCGGACGATTAGGACGGCCGCGTCGGGGTGCGATTCGACCAGTTTGATCCCGTCGGTTGGCCCGAGAACGCTCACGGCCGACGCCAGGCCATCGGCCAGCATCGCGTCGGGAGCGATCACCGTGACGCCCGCATGGTCGGTCAGTGCCATGCCCGAGCGCGGGTCGATGAGGTGCGAATAGCGTCGGCCATCGATTTCGACATACTGCCACGAGTCGCCCGAGTTGGCGACGGCCGCGTTGCGGATCGCGAGGAAATGCATCGGGGGGCCGTCGTCATCGAGCCGGGCGATGCCGATGCGCCACGCGTCGCGGCCCGGCGGCGG
>DOEZ01000187.1 GCA_003532715.1 Planctomycetaceae bacterium | reverse complement strand
CGGCGGCGATCGAAACCGGTCCGATTACGATCACCGTGAACGTGACGCCGGTCAACGACGCTCCGGTGGCCCACAACGACGCGCAATACTCGGTCGCGGTCGACGGCGAGTTGAACGTGGCCGCCGCGCTGGGTGTTTTGGCGAATGATACGGACGTGGACGGCGACGTGCTGACCGCGGTTCTCGTGCAAACCACGCAACACGGCACGCTGACGCTCAACGCCAACGGCTCGTTCACGTATTCGCCGGACCCCGGCTTTGATGGCGTCGATACGTTCACCTATCGGGCGTTTGACGGCAATCTGCAGTCGAACGTGGCGACCGGCACCATCACGGTCTCGGGAGCGAACCGCGCCCCCGAGGTCGATAATCCGATCGCCGATCTGGTTTTGACCGATTCGAGCAGCCCGCAAACGACGGTCATCGACCTAAGCACGGTCTTTTCCGATCCGGACGGCGACGCTTTGACCTACACGGCCGCCAGTTCGAANNGAGATTACCGTGACGGCCAAGGATCCGAGCAACGAGTCGGCGGCCGACACATTCATCGTCACCGTGAATCCGGAAGAGACGGTCGGCCTGTACGTGGTGATTCGCGACACGGCGACGGCGTCGGGCAGCACCACCGCGGCCGCGCTGCCCGGTTCGATCACCCAGGTCGACGTCGGTTCGAGCTATGTCGTCGAAATCTGGATTCAGGATACGTACGCCGCCACGGTCAGCGGCGGACCCACCCAGGGCATTTCGGCGAGCCAGATCGATATTGCGTTCGACAATGTCCTTTCGTCGGGAACGTCCTTGAACTACGAGGGCGCCTTCTTCTCGGGCGGCAATTTCGACACGGGAATCATCAACAACACCGTCGGTGTGATCGACGACTTTGGCGCTGGCTCGTTATTCGCCGGGCGCGCGGTGTCGCCCAATTACTCGCGAGTCGGCTACGTCACGTTCGAGGCCTCGGCCGCCGGCGTGCAGGTGTTCAACCTGAGCGATCCGGTCATCGCTCGCTATGCCCGAGGCGATGTCAATGCAAGTCAAATCGAGTTCCACGGCGCGTCGGTCAACCAGGTCGGCCAGGAGGCCGTGACGTTCGTCATCGACGACCAGGATCTTCGCGTCTCGGGTGTCATCAATGGCGCGACGCTCACTCCGACTCCCGCGCCGGCGTTCCGCGCCGCCGGCGTAACCGGCGAGATTCACCTGCTGGCCGACAATCTGGACGACCCGACGAAGATCATGATCACCGGCGGCACGGCCGACGTGACGCCCAACTTCGCGATCGGCCCGGTTCGGCCGGGCATCGGCGGCACGAATTCGGCCACCTGGGGCGACTTTGCGTTCCAGGCGAACGTCGGCGTTGGCAACCTCATCGAACTGGCCCTTCGCGACCTGATTCTTGATTTCAGCAGCGACTGGATTTCGCTCAGCGGCGGCCTCCAGTTCGAGCCCGACGAAATCGTCATCGGCTGCGACACGGGCTACCTCGACATGCTCTCGCCCGTCACCGGCGGCGAGCGAGTCACCTTGACCGGACTCACGGCCGTTCCCTCGGGCGTTCCCCAGACGGGAATCTTGTGGGGGCCCGACGAGCTGTTCGAAGACATCTATGAACTGACCATCAACTACGACCGGATCATCGACCTCACCGGACTGAGTTCGTCGATCGACGCCGGAAGCTACTTGAAGATTTCGGGCGTGATCACGGCGACCTACGATCCCAATGGCGCGCCGCTGGTCGGCAGCGAGTCGGCGCCGGTCGAGGAAGTTGGAACGGGCGTTTACATGACGCTCGCGAAGGAACCGACCCTGGTCGCCGCCGGCGGCCACCTCGCGACGCTGCCCCAAAACGAGGCGTGGATCCACGAGTGGGATTCGTACTGGGTCGAGGTTTGGGTCGCCACGGATCAACTGGACGGCGTTGGAAGCGCGAAGGTCGATCTGTCGTACAACTCCGAGTACTTCACCGCGACCCAAATCGACCACGCCGGCACGTTCAATCAGGCTGCGACCGGAAATCTCAAGACCGACGGCGTCGTGGTCGGGCTCGGCGGAAGCACCGCGTTGGCCGGAATGGGAGCCGACGGCTATGTCCTGCTCGGCCGGGTCAAGTTCGAGTCGATCGGCGACGACGGCGTCGACATCAATCTCGAGGATCTCGTGCTCGGCCCGCACGACCTGGGGCTGGTGCTGGCCAATGCGTCGGTCCAGGTCGGCGGTCAAGACGTCGCCGACGTGACCGTCGGACACTCGCCGAAAACCGAATTGTGGGCCGTTCCCTTCGACGTCGACGACAGCGGCCTGATCGGTCCGGGCGACCTTTCGTTCTTCGCCGCCGCTTACGGCGGGCAATCGCTCGATTCCGCGACGCCGTTCGTCCACGCCTTCGACTTCGACAACAACGGCCTGATCGGTCCGGGCGACCTGTCGTTCTTCGCCGGGAATTACGGCGCGGCGCGAGGCGGCGAGAAAAGCGTCGTCCTGCCCGAGAGCTTCGTCCAACGCTACATGGGCGCGGGCCTCCAATTGCAGGGCGAATCGAGCGTGGGCGAGGTGCTCGACGCGGCCGTGGCGGCCTGGACCGAAGCGCTGGGCGTCGGCGAGCCGATCACGATCCAACTCGTGGTCAAGGATTTCGGCTCGAATCAGTTGGCCGACGCCGTCATCCTCGAAGTCAACGAGTACGGCGTGCCCACGAGCGGCCGAATCACGCTCGACGACGACGCCAACGGCTTGGGTTGGCACTCCGATCTGAATGCGACGCCGGGCGAGGGCCAGTACGACCTGTACACCGTGCTGTTGCACGAAATCGGCCATACGCTTGGCTTCACCACGTCGTACGACGCCTTTGCCGAACACCTCGACGCCTCGGGCGACTCGACCGTGTTCGCGGCGGCCGCCATCGCGGTCGAGATGGACCGCCCGGGCAATCACGTGGCCGCCGATCTGGTGACCGAGGAATCGCTCGGCGGCGACCTGATGAGCAAGACACTCGCCCCCGGAGTGCGAAAGGCCGTTTCGACGCTCGACGTCCGAATGCTGCATGCCGCCTACCAGACGGCCGGCAGCGGCGTGACGGGCTACAGCGGCGTCGGCGCGGCGCTGACCGGACTGCTCGACACGTCGCCCGAGGTCTTGGCCACGTCGACGTCGACGGCCGAGGTCAGCCCGCTGCAAGGCGGGCTCGTGGGAGACGTGACGTGGGATCGGCTGTTGGCGCTTCCGTTCGGCGTCGATCTGGCCAAGCCGGTGGAGGCGGCATTCGCCGACACGTTGTTTGCGGCAGTCGATCCAGTGCGCGAGACGACGCGCGATGGTGAAAGCGTGGAAGGCTTCGACGAGGTCGCCACGGATCGGCGGATCAGCGACGAATCGTTCGACTGGGCCGATCTGGCGGTAACCCGAGCGTCGAGCCGGACCGAAGAGGCTACGGCGGATGCGCTTCTGGCCGATTGGGACGATTGGCGGGTCTGAGCAAAACGAGGCGATCCCTACAAAGTGGTATTGCCTTTTGGACGAATCGAAGCATTATTGAAGTAGTGGGAGCGAACGCCCGTTTTTGGAAGCTCCGAGGAGCGAGAAACGGGGGTCTGTCGGCGAAACTAGCGTGGTTTCGCCGTTGCGTGTCGACGGCGGGCGACCTTCGAGTGCCCGGCTTCGAGGCGAGTTGCCGCGAACATCCGCCGCGCGAACGACCGAACCGCGACAACCTCCGGTTTTCGCCGGTCACGCTCTCCACAACCGAATTCGGTACAGGGTCGTGCTGACGCGGCACGACGGACTAGACAACCGCCGGAGCAACGGAGCTCTTGCTGGCAAACCGACCCGGACGGGAGATTCTAGCCGAAAGGAGGTGGTGTGTGATTATGAGTTCTACCAGCCAGCGAGGTGGTGCAGTCTAGCGTTCAACCGGCGGGTTGAGCGTTCTGAGACAGCCACCCTCTCGTGCGGATGCGCATGCGAGTGCATGGGCATTCGCCATACGAGCCACGAGGCTCGGCTGCCCCGAGGGCGGCCGGGCCTCGACTCTTTTCTGGCCCATAGACAGCAAGTCGTTCTGGTGGGGCTTCGGCCGCTCGATTTGCGTTATTCATGGCGGCAGCGTGCAAATCAACGACAGCCGGTTTGCATCGCCCTACCAAGAATCTCCGCGGACTCGACCCACCCTACGTGAATAATTCGGATCAATGGCTGCCGATCCAGCGGAGCATGACCGTGTCGTCGAGCCGCATGTTGTCGATGCCCGAGGTGAATTCCAGTCGGCGGCCGAACAGGTAGCTCACCTCGAGGGCCGACCGCGAACCGCGGTCGTCGACGCATTCGAGTCCAATGCTCAACCGCAGGTCGCGGTACGTCGCCAGATCGTTGTACGATTCCCATCGCTGGACGGCCCACGTGCCGCCGCCCAACTCGCCGCCGACGTAGAGCCGGTGCTCGCGCGAGACGCGAGGAAGAACGTCGGTTTCCGCCTCGGCCGCCTCGGCGCGCGACCACCACGGCCGCGGAGGCAACACGAACGTCACGCGGGGACGTGGAAAGACCAGGTCGAGTCGCAAGTCGTCGCGAGGAAACCAGATGATGCCGGCCACCGGCAGGAGCCGGATGTCTTCCCGGTCGAGGTAATCGATGCCGAAGACGAGTTCGGCCGAGGGGTGGAACTGGAGAAATCCGACGGCATGGCCCGGATAGCGAATGCCCTGGCGGGCGCTCCCCTCGAAATCGCTCGAAGCCATGACCGAGGCTGCCAGATCGTAGCCGAAAGCGCCGCAGCGCCGGCGGAACTGGTAGCCGATGCTGAAGTCGAAGACGCGAGGGGGCATTTCGGACTGGACGGGACCGCTGAGGAAATGAAAATCGAGCCCGACGCCGAGCCCCGATTGAATCCCGGCTGGCTGGTAGTGGTCGCCGTTGAGCGAGAACGCGCCGAACTGATCGCCCTTACCGATGATCCAATCGAAGGAGCAGGCGTGGTAACGGTATCCCCAGAAATCGCGAAGTCCCCCGGCATGTTTCGGTTCGGGCAGCGTGCCGAGTTCGACCATCTCGGCCCCGTCGATTTCGGCCTCGTCGAGCACGTGCGCAATCGACGGGTCGATCGCGAGCTCGCGAAAGGGCTCCTGCGCCGACAGTTCGGCGGCGTGCAGCGCGGCCCAAAGAACGGTCAAGGCGAGAAGGCTCGTTCGCTGCATGACGTCTTCAGCCGATTGGGTGTCGCCGGAGTGCCTGCGGGCTATTGGTACGGAGCCAAGCACTCGGCTTCCCGCCCGCATCGATTCCAGAATGAGGGTGTTCAATACCGTTATGTTGGCGTCGAGTCAAGAGCGTTCAAGCGGCCAGGGGCCTCGGCTTTCAAGCCGAATCACCCGCGAACGCTTGCCACCACGAAGCGCAAACGAGCGTTGCTCAATGACTTATTCGTTTCGCTCGCGCCCCAAACCGCAGCACCTTGTGCTGGACGGCCGTCGCCAGCTCAGCGACGATCCGGGCTCGCGTTCCCAACCACCCCCCCTTTATGGGCCGCTTGTTCCGGGCACATTGTGCTTAGCCAGTCGGCCGAAAGCCCAACAAGAGAGAAGCACGTAATGCCCCGGAAGCATGATTGTGGAGCGAAGAATGCAGAAATAGATCATGCCGGCCCCGCAGAACTATTGCCATCCAAGGTAAAATTACATAGGATGAATTGCTGGGCATACCAGTTGCGGCGTATGTCTTCGCGTGGGGCATGCGTCCGCCCGTTTCCCGAAGGAGACATTCCGTGAAAAACTGCCGTTCGGACCGAGGTTTCACACTCGTCGAGCTTCTTGTAGTGATCGCGATCATTGGGATTCTGATCGCCCTGTTGTTGCCGGCCGTTCAGGCCGCGCGCGAAGCGGCGCGACGCATGCAGTGCGCCAACAACCTGAAACAGATTTGCCTAGGGATGGCCAACTTCGAATCGGCGAACAATCACTATCCGAGCGGCGGTTGGGGATACCAATGGGGACCTCACACGGGGCGCGGCGCCGGTTTGGAGCAGCCGGGCAGTTGGTGCTATTCGATCCTTCCCTATGTCGAACAAGACACCATCTACCAGATGGGAAAAAACACCGATCCGAAATCAATGACGGCTCCCGAACCTTATAACAAGACCGTCTACGAGACGCCTCTTTCGATCTGGTCGTGCCCGACGCGTCGTGATGGAACAACGTATCCCATGCAGTCATCAATCAGTTTCGTCGTGAAGCCGAAACTGTGCGCGACGCTCACCAAAGTTGCCCTGTCGGACTACGCCGCCTGTGGAGGAGACGCCTACGGGAATTGGGGCTCAGGACCAAGCACGTTGACCGATGGAGACAGAGACACCTATCCATGGCCGCACCTGACGAACGCCTTCACGGGCATCATGACGGCCCACTCCTTCATCAGCATAGAAGACATCACCGACGGAACGGCGAACACCTACATGGTCGGCGAAAAATGGGTCTGGGCCGAGGAGTATTTTCAAGCCGGTCCCAGTGACGTCGGGGACGACCAGGGGCCGTACAACTCCGACGAGCGCGACACGGTTCGTTATGCCGACCCCCGCATCTCCGGCGGACTACCGAGGCCCGAGAGGTTGGGCGAGCCGTACAATGGCAACTACACGTGGAACTTCGGCAGCGCCCATCCCGCCGGCCTGAATATGGGCATGTGCGACGGCTCCGTCCGTTTCGTCAAGTTCGACGTTGACATCCGAGTCCATCAAGGAATGGCCAACCGAATCGACGGGATCATCATCAACGATTGAGCGGCCATCCGATCGGCGATACCTGATCCTGGCCGGACGCCCCGCGCTTCGCGGTCGACACGATGGGCGAAAGATGGTATAATGGGAAATCCTCGTGACGAGGATCGTCCACCCCTCTTTCGCAAACCACTGTGTCCGATCGCATGACCAAGCGTACCCGATGGATAGTGCGTCTGGTCTGTGTGGCGTACGTCGCGTTTCTGACGCTTCTGTTGCTGGTCCCAGATCCGGGGCGACTGTTCGGACTGTGGTTCCCTCGCGGCGGCGGGGGCGGAATCGGCATCCACTTCTCGACGTTTCTGACGCTTGGAGTCTTGGTCGGGGCGAGCCGGCTTCCCTTTCGAACGTCCGCTCTGATCGTTCTCTTGTTGGTCTACGCCGTCGGCATGGAGTTGCTGCAGTTGTTTAGCCCACCGCGCACCGTCGAACTCAAGGACTTCGCGGAGAACCTGCTCGGGTTGGTTGTCGGAATATCCCTTTGGCGACTTGTCGCGCACCAGCCGATCGGCACCGGGAAGAACGAGGACGACTCGCCCGCCGACGAACCGTCACCCGGCCCGGCCGATGAGCCAGAAAGGTAGTGCCGCTTCCAGTTCACCGGTTACGTACTGATGGCTCGGAAACCGAGCCCCGACCGTGAGGGAGGGGTCCCGTCGTGTAACTGACGAACTGGAAACAGCCGTTCGCCGTGTCCGTCCTTTGCCCGCATCCATGTTCTCCGCGTCTCAGTGTCTCCGCGGTGAGAAACTGAATTGCTTGTCGGATTCGGCTCAGTACCGTCCGGCCGGCGGCACTTGCGCCGGAGCCGCGTCGGTAGGTGTCGGCGGTCCCTCGGGCAGATTCCGCCGATCGGCCGTTTCAGCCGTTTCAGCCGTTTCGGCCGTTTCGGCCGTTTCGGCCGTTTCCGTCGTCTGTGGCGGCGTATCGGCGATCATGGTCCGCGGCGAATTCGGCTCGGTGTCGCCGCGATAGAAATGGGTGCTCTCTTCGCCGACGAGCTTCGTGCCCAACGGCCGGCAGTGGATCTCGGCGCGGAACATGTGGTTGCCCGGCGTCTGCGCCTTCGCGGTGACCTTCAAAGAGACTTCCTTGCCGGCCGGTACGACGTCGATCGGATCGAACACAACCTGCCCGGGGCGAATCGTATAGCGTGCGCCCTCGGCCGAGACCGGCTCGATGCCTTGCGAGAAGTAAACGATCGCGTCGACGCTCGAGGCGGCCTTGGTGCCCCGGTTGCGGATATGCACCGTGTACATGGCCGTCTGGCCGACGGGCACGGGACCAGCCGGATCCTTGACCGATAACGCCAGGTCGGCGATCGACTCAACACGCGTCACGGCCGTCGCTTCGGCCGACACGCTGCCTCCCTTCGCCTCGGCCTTCAGGCGGCTGAAGCCCTCGCTCTCCAGGCTGCACTTCACGACGAACACCTGTTCCTCGCCCTCGGCCAGTCGAGCGAGCTTCCACTCGACCGCCCGACCGTCGACCGACGCCTTGCCTTGCCGATCGGCTTCGACCAACTTCGCTTCGGCCGGGATCTTGGCCGAAATCAGCAGGTTTTCCGCCGCCGCATTGCCCGAGTTTCTGACGCGAACGCGGTAGGCGGCCGTTGTGCCGGTGAACTGCATTCCGGGCGCCTCGACCAGAAGTTCGACGTTGGCCTTGCGAACGAGCAGCGTTTCGTTCAGGCTGGCCTTCGCCGGTCCGTCGCATTGCAGCTCCATTCGGACGTCGAGCGTGCCGGTCTGGCCGGCGGTGAGCTCGAGTTCGATCTCCCGCTTGCCGCCGGCGGCCAGCTTTCCGAGAGCATGGCGGGTCGGTCCGCCTTGGCCCGGCACGAGCGGCATCACCGTGAGCACGACGTCCTCGGCGTCGCCCGTGCCGTTGTTCGCGATTTCGAGTTGGAAGACTTGCGGTTCGCCGAAACGAACCTCGCGCGGGCCGCCCAGCCGCAACGCCAGCTTCGGCTCCTCGACCACGATCACCGCCTGCGACACGGTCGGCGTGAAACTCCACCGCACCGCAAGGTCGATGGGCCGGCTCTGGCGCGGCACGATGCCCAACACGGCCTTGCATTGCGCCCGGGCTTCCATCGGGCCGATCTTCCAAAGCAACCGTTGTTCCCGGCTCGCATTGGTGTCGGGCACGATTGCGCCGCTGCTGGGCTCGGCGCCTACGACCTCGGCCCACTCGGGCAGGGCGATCGTCACCACCACGTCGTCGGCGGCCACCTCGCCCAGATTCTGCATATGCACCTCGTAGTCCGACCGCTTGCCGATCGCGATCCGCGACGGTCCAAGCGTTTGGACGTTCAGGATGGGACTGCGCCGCGTGAGCAACACCGGATCGTCGCCCCGATCGGCCGCCGCCGGCGTTTCGACGCGTGCTTCCAAGGGCGGCTCGGCCGCGTCCGGCGCGGCGACGTCGGCCTCGTCGTGTTGCCGTGCATCGCCGGTCGGCGTTGTCTCGATGGAGTCGTCGGGTCTGGCCGGCTCGGGAGTCGGCGGTTCGGTCGGTCGTTCGACCGGAAGTTGCGCTACCTCCACCGCGGCCCGCGACTGCTCGCGAGGCGGCGCTCGCGTGGGAACGCCTTCCACCACCGCGCGGCGCGGCGCCAACGTGGGCTCTTGCTGCGTCGCGGGCGTAGGGGCGGATGGATTCGCGGCTTGCGTTCGGGCGACTTCGGCGGCCGACGTCCGTTCGGTCGGAAATCCGCCGGCGGTTGTCCCGGCCGAAACGGCGCCGCGCTGGGCGTCGCTGTCGCCGAAGACCGACTGGCGAAAGCTCCGCAACCGCTCGTGCAGCGGCTGCTCGTGTAGGGGCTGCTCGGTCGGGGCCGACGCAGTCGCTGAAACGGCCGGCGCGGTTCCGGCGGCGGCCGTCGGCGTCGGAGTCGGAGTTGGCGCGAAGTTCGAAGGCGATCGGCTGACGGCATTCGCCGCGTCCGTCCGCGGAGGCGTGTTTGCCACGCGAACCGTATTGACTGCGGGCAAATCCTCCGAAACCGGCATGTCCTCGCTCGGTGATCGGTTCGTGTCGCTCGTGGTTGCTCCCGCCCAAAGCGGTGGGGAAGCCGCCGTCGCGCCCGACGGATCGCGTCGCACGGGCGTCGAACGATAGGGTGTTCCAAAGTACTCGGGCGCAACCGGCTTGACCGCTTGCTCCTCGGCGCGTTGGTTCGTGAACAGGTTCTGAAGCGGCCCGGGAATCAGGCCGCCACCCGATGTGCCGGTGGGTGCGGGCTTGCGCGTCGGCGACTGCCTCTGTCCCTGAACCGCGCTACCCGAGCGGGGCGAGCCGTCGTCGACCCGCAACGAGTCGTCCCACGGGGCGGCCGTTTCGTCGGCTTTGTTTTTGCGTGGGAGCAGGTCCCCCATCAGATTCTGGCCGAATTTGTCCAGACGCTCCATGATGGTCGGTTTTGGCTCCTGTCGCGACACGGTTTGACCCTGGGCATGGCCCGTCGAAAGCAGCCAAGCCGCGGCTAGTGTCGCCAGACATCCGATCAAGACTCGTTTGCGGTACATGTTCGGTTCCCGTATTTACGTGGACAAAGCGCCGACAAGACGTCATCGCATCAAGCCCTATCGGACGTAACGGTTTGGAAGGTTTAGGAAACCTTTGCCGGTTGCGCGGATAATATCGACGGAAGGTCCCCTGTCTGCCCAGTCCCCGCTACAATACCCCTCGGCCGAGTGGCTCTTCGTTACACAAGCCCGAAGCGCAATCGAAGATAAAGTGTCGTTCGCCTCTCGCTTGCGCTTCGGG
>DOEZ01000298.1 GCA_003532715.1 Planctomycetaceae bacterium | reverse complement strand
GCCGTCATCGGGCTGCCGTCGTTGCAGAAGTCGTTGGCCACCATGTCCAAAACGATCGGACTGTCTTGATCGCCAACAAATCCGTCGTCATAAGCGATCGGAATGCCGGGCGGTTGGGATTCGACCGCGCCGATGTCCACGGTCTCGAAGAAGCGAACGAAACCACGCTGGTCCGTCGGCAGCGGGTTGTTCTTCGCGTCGAGGGCCTTGGCGTCGCTGCCCGCGTCGATCAGCGGACTGCCGGGCAGAGGTTCGTGCGTCGCGGTCGTCCCGCCGTTGTCCTGCAACGGGCCGAGCATGGGGTCGATGGGCGAATCGGTGCCGATCTGGTTGCCGTTCACTCCGTCGCTAATGCCCGAAAGTCCGACGCCATAGCCAATCAAGTTGTGAGAGCTGACCGACGAGACGGTTCCCTGGAACTGCGACTGGCCAGCTCCGGTGTTTCCGGCGACGACCGTGTTATGCAAGACGGTCGGGTTCGGAGTGCTGCTGACGTAGACTCCGCCGCCCTGGCCGGCGGCCGAGTTCGCGGTGACGGTCGAATTGACAAGCGTCAACTTGCTCAAAGAACCGCTGCTGAATATCCCACCGGCCGCGCTGGAGGTTCCCGTGACCGAGTTGCCCGAGATGGTCGAGTTGACGACGGTCGCGGTGCCGCCGTTGGCAATCCCGCCGCCAAACCCAGAACTTGCGGCGACCGAATTGTGCGAGATCGTAGATGCCGTGACGGTCAGTACACCGCTGTTGAAGATTCCGCCGGCGTACGATACGGCCGTATTGCCCGCTATGGTCGAGTTGGAAATCGAGGCTATGGCCGAGGATCCGAGGCTATAGATTCCGCCGCCGTACTGAGCAGCCGAATTGCCTGAAATGGTCGAGTTGACCACGGTCAGAGCACCGCCGTTGACGTAGATTCCGCCGCCCCGTTGCGTGGCCGAATTGCCGGAAACAGTCGAGTTGTCGAGGAAGACTTTACTGGAAGAATTGTACAGATAGATGCCGCCCCCGTATGAAATAGAACGATTTCCGTGAACGACAACGTAATCCAACGACAAGGAACCGCCGTAAGCAATGATGCCGCTGTTGGTTCCGCCCGTGACCGTCAGGTGCGATAGAAACGATTCGCCGCCCGTCACGATGACCGCGTCGCGCTGATTGCCATCAATTGTCAGAAACGGTGCGCCCAGGCCGACGATCTGGACGTTTGCAACTGGCAGTCTTCCAGCCGGATTCGTCAGGAGAATCACCTGGTTCAGAAGCGCGGCCGAGAACTGAATCGTTGAGCCGGGCTCGGCCTTGGCCAGCTCCAGGGCCTCGCGCAGACTGATGTCGCTGGGCGAAAGGTCGCCATCGTATTCGTCGTCGGCCGTGGTGACAATGATGCTCGTCGGCGACAGAACCGAGACGAACACCTGGGCCGTGTTCGAGATCAGTTCGCCGTTGGCCGCTTGGTAAGAAAACGTGTCGACGCCCCAGAATCCCGGCTCGGGCGTGTAGGTCCACGTTCCATCCGGGTTTTCGTCAAGCGTTCCGTGCGTCGGCGAGTGGAGAAGAACTGCCGTCATCGGGCTGCCGTCGTTGCCGAAGTCATTGAGCAACACGTCCATGGTCACCATGTCATCCTGCTCAATCACGAATCCATCGTCGTGAGCCACCGGGATGCCGGGCGGTTGGGCCTCGACCGCGCCGATGTCGACCGTTCCGTACAACCGAACGAAACCACGCTGGTCGATCAGCAGCGGGTATCCCCTCGCGTCGAGGGCCTTGGCGTCGCTGCCGGCGTCGATCAGCGGACTGCCGGACAGGGGGGCATGCGTCGCAGTCGGTCCGCCGTTGTCTTGCAGCGGGCCGAGCATCGGGTCGATCGGCGTCTCGACACCGATCTGGTTGCCGTTCACGCCGTTGGTGATGCCCGAGAGACCGGCGACATAGCCGATGAAATTGTGAGAACTGGCCGACGAGACGGTTCCGTACACTTGGTAATTGTTCGCCGCAATGTTCGCGGCGATGACGGTATTGTGCAAGACGGGCAGATTCGACGACGTGCCGAGGTAGACTCCGCCGCCGACTCCGGTGGCCGAATTCGCCGTAACCGTCGAGTTGACAAGCGTCAATTTGCTGGATGAATTGCTACTGTGAATTCCGCCGCCGTATTGGCCGGCCACATTGCCCGAAAGGGTCGAGTTAATGATGTTCGCCGTGCCGGTATTGAAAACCCCTCCGCCAACCGCGGTACTTCCGGCGGCCGAATTGCCCGAAATGGTCGAATTCACGATGTTCGCGACGCCGATGTTCAAAACCCCTCCGCCAACCGCGGAACTTGCCGTGGCCGAATTGCCCGAGATGGTCGAGTTCGTGACGTTCAAGACGCCCGTGCTGTAAATTCCACCACCGCCGACGTCGGCCATGTTTTCGGCAACCGTCGAACCAACAACCGAGAGTACGTCCGTCGAGTTGGCGGTGCCGATTCCACCACCCGTGCCGGAGCTTCCCGTGGCCGCATTGCCCGAGATGGTCGAGTTGACCACCGTCAGCGAACTACTGCTGACATAGATGCCGCCGCCCGTGCCAGCCACCGTTCCACCCGTGACCGTCAGGCCCGAGAGGGTCGCCTTCGCGCCGCCGGCGATCCAGAACACACGACTCGACTGATTGGCGTCGATCGACAGCAAATCGGCGCCGGGGCCCTCGATGTCGAGCTTGTCGGTGACGACCAGTTCGGTGCCGCCGAGTGTGATCGTGCCCGGCACCGGGTTCTCGCCGTCGGTGAACAGGCTTTCGGCAAACCGGATGACGTCGGTCTCGGTTGCGCTGCCCGCCGGGACCGCGCCGCCCCAGAGGGCCGTGTTCGTGTTGGCCGCTTGGATCGCCTCGCGGAGGGTTGTGACGCCGTCGTCGGCGATCGTGTCGTCGAGCGAATCAATCAGGAAGACCGTCAGCATCCGCCGGTCTTCGAGCGGTTCGAGACGGAGGCGATGTTGGAACGGATTTGGTCGATCGGCGTTTCGCGCGGTCCCGAGTACGGATGGAGCCCGGCTGCCGAAGCAAGATGTGATTCCCGAGAAGAAAGAACGACGCTTGCCGCCATAGTTACGACGTCGCATGATAGCCCTCACTTTGATACAAGTTCTCCGCGTCTCTTCGTGTCCTTCGTGCTCTTCGTGGTGAATTCCATCCGCGAAGCGCCGGAGCCATGGCGCGAGAAGAGCCCCGCCCGGCGGCGTTGGCACGGTCGCTACAATCGCCAAAACTTTGTTTATAGACAAACCGAAGGGGTACTGTCAATAGATTGGGGGGGTAACTGACCCGAAATGACCAACTACATTGCCAAGGGGGGGTGATCGTCGCAATGCCACGCTCGGCTCAGCGGCCAACGACCGACCCGGGTCACTCCACCGAGATAACGACCGACGACGGTTTGCGACGTTTGGGCCAGAGACGACGGACGGTACGCCAGAAACCGGCCAGGACGACAACCAGCCCCAAAACGCTTGGCGACAACCAGAGCCACCACGCCAAACCGGCGACAATCACCATCGCCTCCGGCCAGAAGTTGAGTACGGCGCGATGCACCCCGCGACGAACCGCCAGGTGGGCCGTCGCAACGAACAAAACAAGCAGCAGCACGCCGGGCAAGTTGCGAGTCGTCCATGAAGACACTCTCGATCGGTATCGCAC
>DOEZ01000593.1 GCA_003532715.1 Planctomycetaceae bacterium | reverse complement strand
ACTTACGAAAAACGACGCAATCCCTAAACCACGATCCACCAAGCACTTTCTAGCAATCCCGAACGACGTAACTTTAGAGAAAAAGTGAAGAGTGTTGTTGCATAATTCGACCCGCATTTCAGGCCGCCCGGTTGCCGCAAGGAGACGAAAACGGGAGCGCTTCATGCCTGACCCGCTGCGCGGTATGATATTTGGCCGAACGGCCCACGGGGCCCGATTTGCCCGTCGTTCATCATCCAAGGAATTCCGCCATGTCCTCATCCGACGCGCCGTCTCCGGCCGCTTTCGAGCCACGCGAGCTCAAGGCCGCGATGAAGGCCTTTCGAAAACGTTTGAAGTTGACCTGTCTCGACGATCAATCGCGAATTGGCGTTGGGCCGATGAGCAGCGGCCGACAGTCGGGCATTGTCGGCATCACCCCGCCCAACCAGTTCCCCCAGGCACTCTGGGACGAGTTGGTCCGTCAAGGCAAGCTCAAATACGCCGGCAATGGCCAATACGCATTGGGACAGCCGTAGGCGGGCGGATTCTGGCGATCGCTCGGCCGATAGAACGTTGATTGCTGGTTGGACAAAGGGAGATTCAGGAACACTGATCTACGCTAATCCTCGCTAACCATCCAGATTAGTGCTGATTAGTGAGAATCAGCGTTCTACCTTCTCTCCATTTTTCCTCCTACCATCTTCTCTTTCGAGATCGTCGGCCACTGTACGACGTTCGGCTGAGACAACCTTGAATCTGCGATAGATGCGTCACGCTGGAGCTGAGGTTATCCCCCTTAAGAGTTATGTTTTGATCTTGCCGGGTTTGTCGGGCAGCCGGTATGATGGGTTTGGGACTTTTCGGGGAGAATCCCGGAGCGATCGCCCATAACACCCGGATTATTCACCAGCCCGTGATTTCGACGCAGAGTGCGGAGTATCAGCCGGATTCGCAAGGGACGGCAAGTCGTTAGGCACCTTTCGCTTGCGCTTCGGGTCGGTATTGGCTCGCGAATAATTCGGGCTAACTGGGCCCGTGCGACATGGTTGGCGCCGAAAGGCAAAAGGAGTTGCCTCGATTCATGCGAAACACGACCGCCGTAACCCTTCGCGCGATGGTGATGCTGGCCTGTCTGGTTCTCATTCCCGCCATCGCCGTATTCGGAAAATCGTTGCCCGGGCTTACCATGCGGCTGATCGAAGACGGGTGGACTCGCTGGACGGCCCGTTCGGAGCAGCCGCGACCGGTGGCCCCCGCATTTGACGCAGACCAGGCGAGTGCGCCCTGGACACCCGACGGCCATCCCGCCCGACCGACCGACGACGGCGTGCCGACCGCCCCGCGATACGGAGCCGATGGCTCCGTTGCCCCGGCCTATGGGTCGGACGTGGCCGCGCCAAGGTCCGATTCGGGGCTTGGTTCACCTTCTCGGGCCGAGGTTCCGGTGGGGTACCACGCCCAGAGCGACTCCGACGCAGCACCCGTGCGTCTTCCGGCCACGTTTCCTTTGCCAAGCCCAGGCCCGGATGGTTCCACATCGCCCGGTTACGACCAACGCTCGGCGTTGCCGAACGCGCGTGGCCAGGCCGATCCGTGGCCGTCGATGCCGTCCCACGATCAATCGGCCGGCCCGGGTGTTGCTCAGGAACCGATGGCCGGGAGTGGCAACGGCAACGGATCGCTGGAGGGGGGGGCGTTTCTGATGATCCAGGAACGTCTCCGCGACATGGGGGCCGTTTCGTACCGGCTCGAAACCTGGGGCGACCGACACCAGTTGTATCGATTCCAGTGCGAGATCACCGTGCATGGCAGTCCCCACCTGACGCGGCATTTCGAGGCCACCGACGGCCATCCGTTGTTGGCCATGCATAAGGTGCTGGTCGAGGCCGAAGCGTGGCAGGCAAGCAGGTAGGCGAGTTTTGTTACATTCCCCACGCATGACAACGACGTTGGGCTTTCAGCTCCGCAGCGTGGCGTTGCGCTATCGTCTCGGTGCGTATCCGAGGATGTGGCACCGCTCGGGAGTGGTCGCTAGGCCCATTCTGGGGGCTTTAGTGCCGCGTGAACATCGGTCGTCAAGCGGTCCCGCGAGCCGTTCGGCCGCCATGGCGAGGCTCGAGGCCGTGTTGTTCATCACGCGGGAGCCGTTGTCGAGCCGGAAATTGGCCCAATTGGCCGACTTGGCAGACGGGACTGCGGCGCGTACACTAGTCCGAGCCTTGAATCGGCTGTACGATAGCGAGAGCCGGGCGTTTCGAGCGGTCGAGGTCGCCGGTGGTTTCCAACTGCGGTCGCGGCCCGAGTTCGCTCCCTGGCTGAGACGCTTGTGCTCGGTGCCGATCGAGGTAAGATTGTCTGGCCCGGCGATGGAGACCCTGGCGGTCGTGGCCTATCGCCAGCCGGTGCTTCGCGCGGCGATCGAAGCGGTGCGCGGAGTGCAATGTGGCGAGATCCTTCGACAGTTGATGGAGCGGGATCTCGTGCGGATCGTCGGACGTTCCGACGAATTGGGACGCCCCTTTTTGTACGGTACGACGAAGCGTTTCCTCCAGATTTTTGGCTTGCGGAGCCTCGACGATCTGACGTATCGCGAGGGACTGCGCAAGGGACCGTCGGCGAGTCCGTCGGCCGAGAACGCGGAAATGGCGGACGATGGCGAGGCCGGCGAGGAAGCCGATTCGCCCTTGGGGGCCGATTGGGATTGAGTGTATGCGACAAGAAGCGGCCCGGCGGTCGGCGGCCGCGCAGAATTCCCCATGGCGGTCGGCGGCGACTGTTCCGGATGGGAGTTTTAGGAGAAGCTCGAAGAATCCTTCAGCGCCTCGCGACGACTTGGCGAATAATACTGTAGAATGGCAAGGCGCGGGACGACCGGCGTTGGCCACGGTGATACCCTGCTCGCGGAAAGAACGAAAGCAACTAAGTTCGAGGAGAAACAAGGTGAAACGTACAACCCAATATCATGCAATGCGCGGAATATCGCCTTCGGCCGTTTTGAGCCCGTCGCGAGGCGCGACGTCGTTGTGCGACGCGATGGATGATGAGTGGGACGGCCCCGGCTATCTCCGCGTGGCGACCGATGAAGACGAGGACGATTTCGAAGACGAGGATGAAGACGAGGACGAAGATGAAGACGACGACGAAGACGATCTCGACTACGATGAGGAAGAAGATCTAGACGAGGAAGATGACTTCGAAGACGACGACGATGAAGAAGAAGACGAAGAGGAAGAAGACGTCGAAGAAGACGAGGAGCTTGAAGACGATGAAGAGTGGGAGGAAGTAGGCGACGACGAAGAGGACGAAGAAGAAGACGAGGATGAGGACGACGAGGATTGGGACGAGGACGACGAAGACTGGGACGAAGACGACGACGATTGGGACGACGATGACGACGACGAGGACGAGGACGAGGACGAGGACGAAGAAGACGCCGATGAGGAAGAGTGGTACGAGGACGAAGTTGAAGACTAACGTCTCGCGCTGCGGTGCGACACTCGCACCAACCGGAAGCGCAAGCGAGAGGTGTGCAACAACTTGTCGTCCACTGCGATTTCGGCCGACACTTTGCACGCCACGGCGAAATTGCGGGCTCGCAAATAATCCGATCTGACACGCGGTCCTGGGGCGGCCGAGCGGCGATTCAGGAAGCGTTTGGCTTCAGTCCTTCAAGTGGAAGAGCTTTGACAGCGCGTCGACCAGGGCGGAAGGAAACCCCTGGCGTGCTTCATGTCGCAACGATTCGATCGGCTGGTGCAGGAGCTTGTTGAGGAGCCGATCGAAAGCCTGGTCGATCTCGCGCCGTTGCTGCTGGTCGAGTTGCGGCAGCCGCTTGAACAATCGTTCAAGTTCGGCGTCTTTCGGTTCTTGCCAGCCTTGCCTGAGGCTGGCGATGACCGGGCCGGTGGCTTGGTGCCGCGCGGCGGCCAGATAATCCTCGGTTTCCTGTTCGACGATCCGCTCGGCCGCCGGAAGCTGACGCTTGCGAGCCAGAAGGTTCTTTTCGCAGGCAGCGCGAAGATCGTCGAGCGAGTAGAGATACACGTCGGTCCGCTCGCCGATGGCCGGATCGAAATCGCGCGGCACGGCCAAATCGAGAATGAAGAGGGGGCCTCTCTTGCGCGCATCCTCGACGCGGCGAAACTGGTCCAAGGTGACGACCGGCTCGCCTGCCCCGGTCGTGCTGATCACCAGGTCGGCGTCGGCCAGGGCTTCTTCGAGCGATTCCCACGCAGTCGCCTCGCCTTGCCAGCGTCGTGCGAGTTGCTCGGCCCGATCGGGGCTGCGATTGACGACGGTCACCATTTTCGCGCCTTCGTGGCGAAGGTAGCGAAGCGTTTCCTCGGCCATTTCGCCCGCCCCGACGACCAGGACGTTCTTGTCGTCGAAACGCTCGAATATTTGTTGGGCAAAGTCGGCGACGGCCACGCTCGGAATGCTGACGCGGTGACGATGGATGTCGGTTTCGGAATCGACGCGACGGGCGACTTTGACGGCCGTCTGGAACGCCTCGTGCAGCAGGGGGCCGACCGTCTTCTGCTGGACGGCCGCCTCGTAGGCCGCCTTCACCTGGGCGAGAATCTGTGGCTCGCCGACGACCATGCTGTCGAGGCTGCACGCCACGCGGAACAAGTGCGCGACGGCCTCGCGGTCGGGCAAATCGAACAGCCGGGAGGTCGTGTCCGCCGGGCAAATACCGTGAAATTCGGCGAAAAACGCCCCAACCGCGCCGCGGCAGGGCGTTTCGCCCTGGCTTGCCGCCAGGTACAGCTCGACCCGATTGCAGGTCGATAGAAGCACGGCCTCGACGTCGGGGTGGCGGACGCGCCAACGGGCGAGCGCGTCGCGAGCCTGCCGGTCGTCGAAGACCAGCCGCTCGCGAAACTCGATCGGCGCGTTGTGATGGCTACAGCCGACAACCCGAAACTTCATCGTGGTCCTTCTTCCAGTAAACTCCTCGGCGGCGGTTCGTCGGTCGCGGGGCGGTTCAATCCGCCGTGTGCCGTGTCGAACGACAGGGCCACGCCCAGCGACGTGACGAGAAACGCGAAATTGACGAGCGTCAAATAGGCCACCTTTCGTCCGGCCCTGGCCTANNACGATCGGATCGCTCCAGGGGATCGGGCCTTCGCGGCTCAGTGAACTCAGAACTATACCCGAGCCGACGCCCACGGTCAGAAAGATTAGCGCAACGACGACGGCCCGACTATTGGCCCGTTGGAGCCATTCCAGACTGGGCAGCATCAGCCCGCGTCGCGGCGGGCGTTTGTGTTTCAGGCGGCTTGTCTGAACCAGGTACATCAACCCGGTGGCGAAGCCGAAGAAGACGATCACCGTGGTCATCAGGATCGACGCGCCGTGAACGATTCCCCAGACGCGCGAGGCCGGACCGCGCGGATATGGCTCGGACGAGGCGGCGAACGTCGCCACGCCGATCAACACGAGCACCAACGGCAGCAGAAATAGCCCGAATGCCTTTTTCGGGTGGTAGACCGTCAGGTACAAGTAAACAACTACCAGGAGCCAGGCCGCCAGCAGATACCAGTCGCGTTCACTCGACAGGGGCGAGCCGGGGCGGCTTGCCGCCTCGTGGTACAAAAAGGCCGAATGGGCCACCAGCCCCGCCGCCGCGAAACCGACCATTACCGCGCCGCGAACGCCGCTACGGAACGCCAGTCGCGATATCTCCAGCAGCAACGCCACCGCATAGCTGCCCGCGAAACAGATTGTCGTTACGCCTGATAGCATCGATCGTTCCCAGCAAGCCTCGCGAGGGCCGGACCGGCGTCCGGACGTCTCGGGCCAAGGCGGTTTCTTCATGCCGGATCATGATCCGGCCCGTATGCATTATAGCAAAGTGTGGCGAGGCGCGGATCGTCCACGCGACGTGTTCCCGATCGTGTACCAATTGTGTTGTGCCGCTTGGAAAGGATCATTGGCAAGGCAGGCTGGCGTGACGATGAGCCACGTTCAGGCTGGTGCAATCGCGTCAGGCAAGGCCAGCGAGGATGGACAAGCCATCTATGGCACCCTGGGACGGACCACGAATCGTGTCGTCTTGACAGAATTCCCCCCGGTTGGTAACCTTACGATCTCGCCATTCTTGTCGTGTTTTCGGCCGTCCGATGCCCGCTGGCCGGGCGTTTGAGTAGAATCGAAGGGCGTTTTCGCGATTTCGGCGTAGAATTGGAGAGTAGGGTTCTAGAATTGGTTTCATAACTGCCGGCGGCTCCCACTGGCGGGCCGAGGTTGGTCAGTTCTGAAACCGCTTCTAGGTGGGCCTGAGCGATGTTGAGGGGGGCCGGCGGACTCGCTCGTTCCGCTGCCGTTCGGCGCGGGACGATTCGGCCGTTTTCCGTCCGGTGCCTCTTCGCCCAAAAATACCACCTATGTGAAGCGAGGATTTCTCTACATGCCGCATGAAAGTGTGCCCGACCCCGGGCCGGAACTCATGCCCCTTCTCGAAGAATGCGAGCGGCGAATCGGGATCGACATTTCGAACAAGACGTTGCTCCGAGCGGCGCTGACTCATGCGTCGGGAGCGCAGCATCGGCTGGCGTCGAACGAGCGGCTCNNACTTGGGGCCGTCGTCTGCGACCTTTTGTACCACGACTATCCCGACTATCTCGAAGGCGATCTGACGAAGATCAAGTCGATTGTGGTGAGCCGTCAGACCTGCACGCGGATCAGCCGCGCGTTGGGCCTGGAAGAGTGCCTGATTCTGGGCAAGGGAATGACGACCCATCCCCAGGTGCCCGCCTCGCTGCTGGCCGACGTGTTCGAGTCGCTGATCGCGGCCGTCTATCTGGACAAGGGCCACGAGGCGGCTCGGGAGTTCATCGTTCGGTTCATCGCGCCCGAGATCGAACTGGCGGTGGACGGATCGCTCGGGGGCAACTACAAGTCGCTGCTCCAGCAACTGGCCCAACGCGAGTTCAACACGACGCCGACGTATCAGTTGATGGACGAAAAAGGGCCGGACCATAGCAAGTGCTTTAAAATTGCCGCCCGAGTCGGCGCGAACCAGTATCAGCCGGCGTGGGGACGCAATAAGAAGGAGGCCGAACAGCGAGCGGCGCGCAACGCCCTTTGCCAAATCCGCCACGAAACGCCCCCTTATCCGTCGGACTAAAGCCGGTTATCAATACCGTCCCAACGTCTGATACGCCTCGAAGAGGGCTTCGATGTTGGCGATGGGCGTGTCGGCCTGGATGTTGTGGGCAGTGCAGTAGATGAAACCGCCGCGGGGTCCGAGTGTCTCGAACCGCCGGCGGACTTCGGCCCGCACGTCGTCGGGCGTGCCGAACGGCAGCGTCTTCTGGATCGACATCGACCCGTGGAAGCAGAGCCGATCGCCGAACGTCTTTTTCACTTCGGCGTGGTCCATGTCGACCACGTCGGGTTGCAGGGGGTTGAGGATGTCGAGCCCGCACTCAATCAGGTCGGGAATCAGCGTCTTGATTGACCCGCAGGAGTGGTGCGCCACCTTCGCGCCGAACTCGTGGCCCAAGGCGCAGAACTCGGCGAAACCCGGCTTGAGGAACTGCCGCCACATGGTGGGCGACATGAACGGGCCTTTTTGCGTGCCGAAATCGTCGCCCATCATCATGATGTCGATGCCGCCCCCGGCCGCCTCGAGCGTGCGGCGAAAATACTCGAGGTAGAAGTCGGCGATTCGTCGGAACAGGTATCCGGCCATATCCGGTTCGACCGCCACGTCGCACAGAATCTGATCGATCCCGCGCAGATACATGGCCGGCTTGAGCTGGGCGCACCGGTTCATCCGATCGCCCATGAAGACGACCACCTTGCCGGTCTCGCGCGCGGTGGCCACCTGTTGGGCGACGCAGTCGTAGTCGAACCAGTCGGGGTCGGGCCATTTGGGATAGTCGATCAGATTCTCGACCGTCTCGGCCCCCCGAAGCGGAAAATCGAGCACCTCCCGATACGACGACTTGGCACCCTCGCTTCCTTCGACCTCGACGAGCACTCGGGGGACGCCCCAGTGGTCCTCGACGCTCCCGTCGGCATGGACGGCCGGCTCGGGCCCGACGTATCGCGGACCTTCGACGTACCGGAAATCGACGTCGAACTTTTGCAGTAATTCCTCGCGATCGGTCAGGCCGAAGTGCCGCAGCAGCTTTTCGTCGACCGCCTTGGTCGTCCAGCAGTCGATCGGAATGCGGTCGGGCTGCTTGTGGTCCAAGGCCGTGAAAACTCGCTCGCGCGCGTCCATGGTCGTTTCTCTTGCTCGATCAAACTTGCTTGTGTCAGGAACTCGGCTTCACGCGCCAGATCACGGCGGCGAAGACCGCGCCGAGGATCGCGGCGAAGCCGAAAACAACAAAGGTCTCTTTGTATCCATGGGCGACGATCATCCAGCCCGCGCCCAATCCTGCCAGGCTCGCGCCGATGTAGCCCATTCCGTCGATGAAACCGGCCGCTCCGGCCGCGCCCGACTTCTTGCCGAAGTCCTGCGCGGCGTGCCCGACCATGAGGATGTGTGGGCCGTATGTGCAGAAGCCGATCAGGGCGACGACCGCGATGATCAGCGGCGTGTTATTTGTGTCGAGGAAAGGGAAGATGATTGACAGCAAACCCAACGCCAGCAGCAGGACGGCCATGACCGGGGCGCGCCGTCCGCCGAAGAACCGGTCGGTGGCCCAACCGGCAACCACCGCGCCGAGGGAGCCGGCCAGCGGGAGGATGCAAAGCTTCATGGCTTCCTTGATGTGGCCGAAGACAGTCGCGTTTTCGAGGTTCAACCCGGCTTGATCCAGATACTTCGGCAGCCAGTTGACGAAACCATAGCGGTTTACGTCGAGCATGAAGAACGACAGGGCGACGATCCAGATATAGGGGTTCGACACGGTCCGCAGCGCATTCGCGGCGATCGACGGGCGTGCTTTTTGGGGTGATTCTCGCGTCGCGTCGGTGTGTTCGACGTTCACGGGCGGCAGTCCGACGTCCTCGGGCCCGTTGCGGATCGACCAATGGAAGTAGACTCCCACGAGGGCGAACAGCCCGGCCGGCACCCAGAAAACGGCGCGCCAGTCGCCGCTGAGCTCCTTGACGTAGTAGCCGGTCAGAAAGAAGGCCAGCAGCGTCGCCGCCGCGCCGCCGAATTGGTAGCAGGTTCCGAGCCAACCCATGACCGAGCCGCGACGTTCGATTTCGAACCAGTGGGCCATCACCCGGACCATGGGCGTCCAACCCATCGATTGAAAGAAGCCGTTGGCGCCCCAGAAGATCGCTAGCCCCCAGAGCACAATTGTCGCGTTGACCGTTTCGGCGTCGGCCCAAAAAACGATTGCGAAGACGGCCAGGTTCATCGCGACCGAGCCGATAATGCCCAGCGAGGCGATGCGTCGGGCGCCGAACCGGTCGGCCAATTGGCCGTTGACGAACTGGCCGACGGCATACATCACCGTCAGCGCCGAGAGGATGATTCCGAGGCGGTCTTCCTTCCAGTCGAAAACGCCGCCGAGCCACTTGATGGCGACCGGCATGTTGTAGCGGCACAGGTAGAACGCGAAATAGGTGATCCAGACGGAGGCGAAGATCCGCCGCTGCCAGTGACGCAACTCGGGAGACGTCGAGGTGGCGGAAGTAGGCCCCGGGAAAGAATCGTTCGACAGGTTGCTCATCCGCGCGCTCCAGGCTCGCCGGAACGGCGAACTCGCTTAGTACACCCTGAGATGGCCCGCGGGCCGAGTGCGGG
>DOEZ01000133.1 GCA_003532715.1 Planctomycetaceae bacterium | reverse complement strand
CCTCGTCGATCGAGTTGTCGACGACTTCGTAAACCAGGTGATGCAAACCTCGCGTCGTCGTGTCGGCGATGTACATCGACGGCCGTTCGCGGACGTGTTCCAGGTCGCTGAGGTGTTCCAACTGCTGCGCCCCGTATTCGGCGTTCCCCTTGGCCAGCTTATATTCGGGCAGGTCGTGGGAGGCCAGCGCGGCGGCGTCGGGCGACGGCGTCGTCGAGGCGGTTGGAGCAACGGTGGGGTCTTTTTCTTGCGCGTTGGCGTCTGACATGCTTTCTCTTTTCTCTCTCTATTTGTCGTCGATCGGCGCGACTTGAAAACGCAGATCGAGAATCTTCGTATCGGGCAGGAGTCGTCGCAGGCTGTGCAGGAGTTCTGCTTTTTGAAACACGAGTTCTTGCACCATGGTCGAGTGGCTCACCATGACTTCGAGCACGCCGCGGCGAATGCGGCCCGGCCGACTGTAGGGCGCGCCCTCGTCGCCAACGGCGTTGCGCCACGCGGCCTCGACCGTTTCGGAACTCTGACCTCGCGTCAGGCCCTTTTCGATCATCATGTCGCCGACGATGTTGCCGATCGTCTGGGGGACGCCTCGCCGGGTCGCCGTGTTTTGCTTCCGTGTTGCCATGGCTGTCACTGATTCCTTGAAAGGGGCATTACTACGTAAGAATAACCGTCTTCGGTCCTCCAAACGGCCGCCGTGTCGGCGTCGCGCAAGTCGACTACGATCGTCTGGTCGGATTCGAGCACCTTGAGGAAGTCGATGACGAATCGCGGATCGAGTCGAATGCCAACCTCGGGCTCCACGTGGGCAATGGGCAGTTCGACGCGCGATTCGCCCAATTCGCCTCCGTGCCCGATCATTTCGAGCTTGCCTTCCTTAAATGTGAAATCGATGCCGCGTCGTTCTTCGCTGGTGACGATGGCCGCCTGGCGGACGGCTGCGTGGAACGTGCCGACCGTCAGATTGATGTGGGTCATGTCGTCGCGGTGCGGAAAAACGCCCCGCCAATTCGGAAAGCGCCCTTCGATGAGTCTTGCATGGAAGGTCGTCCGATCGCTTCGCACGAGGATGGCGTTATCGCGGACGGCGAAGTGGACGTCGCCCTCGTTTTCGGCCAGGATCCGCTCCAAGAGATGCATGGCCTTGGCCGGGATGATCGTCATTTCGCCGTCGCGCGCGACGTTGCCCACCGCCTTCGCCGGGCCGACCTGCTGCGCCAGACGCCGGCCGTCCGTCGCCACGCCGATGATCTCCTCATCGCCCAACTCCATGAGAATGCCCCCCAGCGCGTAGCGCGTGCTTTCGTCGTCGGTGGCGAACACGGTGCGCTTGATCAACTCACGCAGAACGCGTGCCGGAACGTCGTGGTACGCCTCGCATTCGAACCCCTGAACGGCCGGATAGGCCATCGGATCCTCGGCCGGAAGTTGAAACTTGCTCTGCTGTCCCTCAATGATGACTCGCTGACCGTCGCTTTGCACGGTAAGCCGCTCGTCGGGCGACTCGCGAAGGATCGCGCCTACCCGATCGACGGGCAACAACGCACTGCCCGGGGCCACGACCTCGAAACCGGGCAGATCCATTCGGACGCCGATTTCCAGGTCGGTCGCCATCAGTGCGATTCCCCCTTCGGTCGTTTCGAGTTTCACGTTGCGAAGCACCGGCTTGGGACTTCGAACCGGCACCACCGAGGCAACCGTCTGGAATGCGCGTGCCAGTCGCTCCCGCTCACATTGAATCTGCATGTCTTATTCCTTGTTCTTATATAATAACTATAGTAGTAGAAGTAAGGCGGCCTCTTCTGTCGATGGACGACCTCGCGGCATGTGAAAGTGTTTTCGTACCAAGGTCTTCGGTTCATCGCCCGCATGTGCAAAACGCGTTGGCGGCGCGCCGGCTCGTTGTTTGCGGCGTGTTGGAGAAACGGGTGAAAAAAAGTCTCGCCGGGACGTGTGTTGGTTCGAGTCGTCCTTTTCCACAAGCATCGACAAGAGACCAACAGGTTTTCCACATCAAGTGGAATCCTTGGTCTTACGACGACACGGCCAACCGTTGTTCCTTCCTTTCGCTTCTAATCCCCCTGATTTGTAGTGTTTCCTCCACAAGCTGGATGACTTGTTGTGTTGACGGTTCGTCGCGGAGCAATCGCTCCGTCTTGCGGCAACTATGCAGGACGGTCGTGTGGTCGCGTCCGCCAAAGTAGTGGCCGATTTGCTCAAGGCTCAAGGGCGTAAGCCGCCGCGCCAGGTGCATCGCCACGCCGCGCGCCGCCACCGTTTCGCGCCGCCGCGAACGACTCCGCAGTTGTCGCAACGAGAGCGAGAACGCCCGGGCGGTCGCAGCCGCAATGTCGCTCAGCGCAACGACCGGCCTGTCGTCGTGTTCGGCGAGATACGACCGAACGGCGTCCAGGTCCAGGGATCGGCCGTCGCGCGAACGCCTCGCGTGGAGTTCGACCAACGCGCCGATCAACTCGCGAACGTCGTCGCGCGGGCGCGCGGCCAGCAGCCGCGCGGCCGATTCGGCCAACGGCAGACCCCGCCGCGCGGCCAAGTCGCGCAAAATGGCGACGCGGGCCTCGGGCCCCGGCGGCGCCAATCGCACGCACAAGCCGGCCTCGAGACGACTCTGCAAGCCCGGGGCGATCTGCGGCCAATGGCCGGGCGGCGAAGGAGCCGTCACCAGGACGTGACGGCCCGATTCGAGCGCCGTGTCGAGCGAGTGCAGCAACTCGCGCTGCGCGGCGTCGTGCGGGGCCAATCGCGTGACGTCTTCGAGTATCAATAACGATGCCGAGCGGTATCGCCGCCGAAACGCATCCAGGCCAAGGCTGTCCATCGCTTCGGCCAGATCGCGCGCGAAATCGACCGCCGGACGACAAATCACCAGACGTTGCGGGTGGCTGGCCTGATAGGCCGCCGCCAGCCCGCGCACCAGGTGCGACTTGCCGACGCCAGACCGACCCACGACGACCAGCGGGTTGTATCGGCCGGCCGTTTCGTCGAGGACGGCGCCGACAAGCACTTCGACCAAGCCGTTCTCCGGACCGGCGAAAAACGGAAGCAGGGTCGAACCGGCGGAACCCCCAGCCAGAGCGTCCTTGCGACTCGCCGCAGTTGGGTCGGGCAAAGGTATGCTGATGATCTGGTCCACGGCGTCGGGTCCGTCCGAAAGAAACGGCGAGGAAACCTGGAATCTCCGCGCAAATACAATCCGGCATTATAGCCGTTTTCCTTTTTCAGCACGAGTGGGAAAGGCGTAAAAACAGCCCCCTTTTTGAGGTCCGTAAGGTTTTGCCACAAAACGACTTGCGTCCTCCACTGAAAGACCCTTTTCCACAATCGGCTCAAATCGGCGGACCAAGCCCCGGACGAACTACGAAATTCGTGCCCCGGCCGGTCCGACCGGCGGATTCTCCCAACCAATTTCGTCAAAAAGTGATTTGACATTCGCCACCCACATGGTCCACAGAGACATACTAGCCCGAAGCGCAAGCGAGGACGCTGAAAGGGGTTATCTTCGTCTGAGGTAGTTATCCTCGCTTGCGCTTCGGGCTAGTGTTCGACGCGAGGATAGCGTTCCCACGGGAGGCCGGGTCAATTCGGGTGGAAAAACGCTGCAAGATTCGCCGCGTGGCGGAAACCATATCTTCGGAAGCAGACGAAGAAGCGCGTCTTGCCCTCTCTCATGACTCTCTCTCGGAACAGACGGGTCAGCCCAGTCCCGAGGGGGCGCGAGTGCGCCCCCCGGGCTGACCCGTCTTGATTATCCCATCGACCCCTCTCCTTGTTGCCGAACAATGGTAATGAATACGACCGACGCCGATGCCGTGGATGTCTATTTGGAACAAGTGGGCAGACTGCCCATGCTCAATCGAGCCGAGGAGATCGCGGCCGCTCGCCGGGTGATCGTGGCTCGAACTCGCTTTCGCCGCGAATTGCTCGGCACCGACGTGGTGTTGCGGACGATGGTCGAGTTGTTCGAAAGCTCGCTCGACGGCCGAACCCGACTCGATGGCGTGGTCGACGTCGCCTTGGGCAATGTGGCCGAGAAACGCAGCATCCGCAAGCGGCTCGTGGTCAACCTCGAAACGCTCGACCACATGTTGCACCGCAATCAGAACGATTTCGACACAGTCATCAGTTCGCGGGCGTCCTCCCGCCTTCGTCGGCAAGCATGGCGACGGATCGCCGCTCGCCGACGGAAGGCCGTGTGCCTGATCGAGGAGACGGCTCCGCGCGGCGCGCGACTCGATAAGATGCTTGTCCGCCTCGAGCAGTTCAGCCGGCGGATGAACGCGCTCGAAGCAGAACTCCGCGTTTTGGCCAATCGGCGCGGCGCCGAAGCGGTTGCCGCCCAGCGGCGAGCCGAACTGGCGAAGCTCATGGAAACAACCCTGGAAAGCGCCTCCTCGCTACGTCATCGACTGGCCCGCATCCGGTCGGCGCGGCAGCGGCACATCGACGCGCGGCAGGCGTTGGCCAACGGCAACTTGCGGTTGGTGGTCTCGATCGCCAAGCGCTATCGCAACCAGGGGATGAGTTTTTCGGATTTGATTCAGGAGGGCAATTCGGGCCTGCTCTGGGCGGCCGACAAGTTCGACCCCGCGCGGGGATACAAGTTTGCCACCTATGCCACGTGGTGGATTCGCCAATCGATCACCCGCGCCATCGCCGACCAAAGTCGGGCGATTCGCCTGCCGGCCCACATGGTCGACCGCGTGCATCGCATTCACAAGGCCAACGAGGCCCTGGTCCATCGGCATCATCGCGACGCGCGCATCGAGGAAACGGCCGACAAGGTCGGGTTGTCGGTCGACAAGGCGCGGACGGCCATGCGAATGAGCCGGCAGGTTCGCTCGCTCAACGAACCGGCCGACGACAACGAGCGGACCGGGCTGGGCGACACGATCGTCGACCACCGCCCCGACGCCCATCGGCAGGAGGCCTATCATCGCGTGCTGCAGTCGGGCATTTCCGACGCCCTGCGCGGCCTGACCGAACGCGAGCGGCAACTGATCAGCATGCGTTTCGGACTGGCCGACGGCCAAGCCCACACGCTCAACAGCGTGGGCCGCGAATTCCAAGTCACGCGAGAGCGGGCACGGCAAATCGAAGCCAGTGCGATGCGCAAACTGCAACAACCGTCTTGCTTCAAACGGCTTGCCGGGCTGCTCGATCCGCTCTCGGCGGTCGTCGCCCACGCCACCTCGCGCCAACCCGCCCCAGTCCTCGCCACGCGGATCGCGTAACCACCACACTCAAGGCGAGCGGGGGCCGTAAGGCCCCTGTTCCACTCCGCCCGCCTACTTTTCTTTGCAGTCGACCGATGAGACAACGGTCACGGCCGTCCCATAACCGGGTTGGAGGGAGACGTTTCTGAACTCGACCCAGTCACAGGGGCGAACCTGGAGTTGAAACTCCTTGATCGACGACAAAGGCACCCCGCGGAAAACGGCGGTCCCGCGATCTCCGTAGTAACCAATCAGCGACGCATGTTCCTTCCCGCCATCGTCGATGGCGACCAGTCGTGTCTCGAATTTTCCGTACATTTCATCGTGAGGGATCGTCAGCGTGACTTGCGTCGAGCCGGCAGAAGCTCGTGACGTTGCGCTGACCAGCTTCCTCGCTTTGAAAAGAGTCACGGGTACCTTACGCTCATCCCAAACGAAGGTCGAAGTGCCGGCTGCGTCGGGTTTCCGTGTCGCAACGGTCTTCCACTCGTACGCGCTCGTGCTGACACTAACCCGAAAGTCAGCCGTCTCGGTGTAAGCGTCGAAGTGGGCGGAGACCATCCTGAAGTCTGGGAGGGTGTTGGCGCGAACATCCGCAACTCGAAAGCCTTCCCACCGCATGGGCGTCGGATTCCGCCAATGGGGCGGATTGCTGAATTCCCAGGCCGGCCATGATGCGTCGGCGGGCGGTGGGACCTTGTCGGCCCGCGCGTAGCTCGGCTGCCCGAAGGGTCCGTGCCTGTTCGAGGGCACTGTGCCGGATGACGCCTGCTTGTCGGCCAGCGAGTCCTGCGATGTGTCGGAGGGCAGCGTGACGCGGACAAGAAAGGTGAGCGTCTTTATGTCCGCGAACACGTCCAGTTCATGAGTTCCGCGGGGGCGGAACGGACCGATCTGTGCGGCCGAGCCGTCCGCTCGCCACCATCGCGCTCGATTCCACACCCGTGCGCTATTGGTCTTTTGGTAATAGGTGATGCCCACCAATTCCACCGTGCCCAGCGCCAGGCGACCGACGAAAGGAGGGCCATCCACGTCGGACACTCCCGCCCGCGCCATCCCACACAACAAGAGCGAGAACAAAAGAGCATTTGCTTTTCTTAACATGGCATCCTCTGTTGGAGTGCCCTCGTCCGCGCACGAGATGGAAAGAAGAGAAGTCCAAGGCACCAGAGAAGTCCGAGAGGGAAGCCCAAGACACCCACCATTCTACCACTGCTGGACGGACCGAACAGCGAAATCCCCCCAAAATCGCTCGCTTGTGACATCGACCCACCGCCGGGAATCATCCCATTGTCGCCGGACTCCCGCCATAAAGCGCCAGCCACGCTCCGGCAACCGTGGAATCGTCTCTTCTTCGCGCAACTTAGATGTCAGCACGCAGTCTCTCCCGCCTTCGCTCCTTGGCGGTGAACCGTCTCCCGCCCCCGTTTCTCGATGCTGGACCGCAGTGAGGAAGTCTTCTCGCGTCTTCTCTAGACCACGTAAGTTCCCAAGTCGAGCCCAACACCGCGTGCTGATCTGGCGATTTGGGTCTGAATCGGCGGAATCCGGCATGGCCCCGCGGGGCGGGATTGTTCTATAATCCGCCCCGATTCCAGGAACTCTTTGGGTTCCATCCCTCAGTTTCCCTATTTTTGCCAGTAGGCCGATGATGGTCGGACAGGGAAGTCCGAGTGCATCATGGACGAGGCCGGTGTCGGCCGGCCGCGGTCGTTGCTGCGCGGTCGTGGTTCTGGCCTTTCTGCTCGCCGCTTCCGGGCACGCCGACGATTCGATACAGGTGCGGATCGCCTGGGGCGGATCCCTCTCGCGAATCTGGCACGGAACGGTCGCCATTGACCAGGGGCAACTCGGCGAACCACGCTTGCTGGGAATTCAGGCCGACGAGCCGGGCTCGATGTGGTTCGACGGCCAGACGATCATGGTCCGCCAACGCAGCCCGCGTCTCTACGACGGGTTCGACGTTTTGGTTCGCGCTCCGGTCGACGGCGCGAAGCTGCGCGTGAGCCTGACGGCCGATGACGAAAAGACGCCCGTCGAAATCGAAATTCCGCTGGCCGATGTGCTCGCCAACTCGGTGAACACGAAGCTCGACGAGCACGGAACGCGGCTCTTGGTGCGTCGTTCGCCGGGCGATGCGTTGCGTGTCGAGTTCGACCGGCGGCACCTGGTTTTCGCTCCCGGCGAGGAGTTCTCGTTCCAAGTGCGGCCGAATCTGTTGACGGGCGGCGACCACGGTTCGCGGCGCGTGAAGATTCAGTTGCTCGACGCGAGAAGCGATCAGTCGCATGGCCGCGAGCAGGAATGGACGATGCGAGACGTGGTGGACGCGAGAATACCCCTGCCCGCCAAAGAGGGCGTTTACGATCTTCTGATCGCGGTGGTGGAGACACCCAGTTTGCGTTTTCGTAACATGGGATCGGTCCCCTTGGCGTTGAAGCCGAAGACGATCGAGCAGCGAAAGGTCCAGTTGATCGTGCTCGATCCAAACTCGCCGGCCGCGCCGACCCCGGGGGGCGCGCCGCGGGTGGTCGAGGAGATCGACCCGGCCAATCCGCGTTGGTGGGAGCGGATTGCCCGGCCGTCGGCGTCGCTGCCCAAATTGCCGATCGGCGGCTTGGCTCCACTTGGCCAAGGTCCGCTGGGCTCGGGCGACATGCAGGTGCGAAGTCATGCGTTGGGCAGTCTGGCCGAACTGCGTCCGAGCCGTCTGCCGGACGGCGTGAGTTGGGAGGCGTACACGCTGCCGATCCGTCGGCTCGGCAAGCCCCACGTGCTCGAGGTCGAGTATCCCAGCGACTTGCCCCAACAGTTGGGCATTAGCGTCCTCGAACCGAACGCGGCCGACGCGCTGATGCCGATCCAACTCGATT
>DOEZ01000691.1 GCA_003532715.1 Planctomycetaceae bacterium | reverse complement strand
AAGAGGAGCACCGGCAGCCGAACGCTGTTTCTGACGCTTGCTGTCGAGAGTGGCGACCTGGCCGCGTTCGGAGCGGCGGGCAAGACGACGCGGTTTGTCCAAGAAACCCAACTGAACCGCCTCATAACCGTCGCTCTCGACAGTCTTGAGTCGCAGCACGTCGCAGGGGCCTGCTTGTAAGACCGTGACCGGGATGACTTCGCCCGAGGGGCTATAGACCTGGGTCATCCCGACCTTCCGGCCGAGTAGTCCGGTACTCATCGTTCTTGCCTTGTTCAGTGTCGCCTCGCGGGATCGTCGCCTCGAAGGGCGGGATTACCCACGCAGCTTCCGTTTCATCGAAAAATCCCGAATTCGCTAGGAAAACCGGATTAAATGAGGTCTCGCTGGGGTCGCCCCCACACGCTCGGAATAACCCTAACGCGAGGTGGCCTTGATCTTAATGTCCACGCCGGCCGGTAGGCTCAGCTTGTTCAACGCTTCAATTGTCTTCGCCGTCGCCTGCATGATGTCGACCAGCCGCTTGTGCGTCCTGATCTCGAACTGCTGCCTTGCCTTCTTGTCCACGTGCGGACTCGACAAGACCGTGTAGCGTTCGATGCGCGTCGGCAGTGGAATTGGGCCGTGGACAATCGAACCAGTCCGCTTGGCCGTGTCGGTGATCTCCGCCGCACTCTGGTCCAACACCGCGTGATCGTACGCCTCCATCCGAATTCGGATGATCTCGTTTGACTGGTCCGCCACGGAAACCCTCCCGGTACCCAATTCCAATTTCTCAAAGAACGCCCCGCCGAACGTGACGGGAAACTCCAAATCCTAACGGCAACCGTTTTGCCTGTCAACGGTCAACAGGCGAAAATCCGCAATTTGGCTCATTTCCCGGAACTACCGGCCTTAGAGCCTCGCTGAATTGCCCCTTTTGACATGGCCGCCACTCCAAATCTCGCCCGCCCCCCGAACTCCTCGGGCCCCACACTCGCCCGAATCATAAGCGATTACGGTAGAACGACTTACTTTCGCTTGCGCTTCGGGCTAGTAAGCCGCGTGGCCCGGTGTTTCGCTTGCGATTCTGCTGGTACTTGGCCGCCATTTCGGGCTGGTCTTTCGCGCCGTGCGAAAATGACCCGCTTTTTGGACAATCAGGGCTATTCATCGGCCCATGCGGCCCGGCGGGTTGAGGTCGAAAACCACCCGAAACCTCGGATTGGACCTCAGTCCCCCCTATTCACGACACAAACACTAACCCGAAGCGCAAGCGAGAGGTGCGGAACGCCTTATCGTCGCCAGCGGATCACGCGCACATTCGCCACGCCGCTCGGATATCACAGGCTCGTGAATAATCCGGGTCGGTCATTTCATTGAGAATCGACGAACCGCGCGTCAATCCGTCGCCGCTTCGCAAGGCCGCCCATACCAGAAGGCCACGCTTTCGTAATGCTGTGCGCACTCATTGGCGTGTCCGGCTTCGATCGAGGCTCGCAGGCTCTTTCGGAAGCCGATCGGGTCGACGAGGTGCCAACGGTACACGACGAACCGGCCGTCGAAGAACCGATCTTTCTCCGTCAGGTTCCGCTCGTAGTGGGTGACGCCGTGGTCGTCGGCCTGGTAGGGCCGATGGAATCCCCACGCCATGCCGAAATAGTCTTCCGTGCCCGTGCCGTGCAGCAAGGTCTCGCCATCGACCATGAATCGGTCGTCGCCCTCGTACCATTTTCCGGCACGCGCCGGGTGTGACTCGACCAGCATGACCGTTCCGACATAGCGGCCCTCGGTGTTCGAAATGTCGGCGAGAACGTAGTCGGCCGCGCCGATCGGCTTGCCTTGACCCGAGTCCTTGGCCGGGGTCGTGAATCGCTCGCGCCGGTGCGTGACATGAAACCAGAGCGGCCGATCGACGGGATGGAGTTCGTAATCGACGTAATAATGGATCGTCATCTCGGAATGGGAATCGTTGAATACCTCGATGGTCGCCTTGCGTTCGAAGGGCATCGGCCAGAGCAAATTGACGCTTCCCGCTCCCACGCCCGGATTGTCCCGGTTGCTCCGTCGTGAACGCATGACGTTGACAACCGGGGTGACCACGTCGTTGACGCGCCACGGCCCGGTGGCCGCCAACATGCCGACCGGCACGTCGTCGACGGTGGTTCGGCCGTCGAAACGGAAGCGAAACTTGGTCGTTTCCAGGTAGCCTTCGTTGCCGTTCGCCAGGGTGAACCAGATTCGCCGGATCGTGCCTGAGCCTCCTTCGTGATCGAGCAGCACAGCGCGTTTGCCGGGCGCGAGGGTGAAGCAGTCGCGGTTCTCGCCGGTTTGATCCCAGGACGACGCCCGGCGGCGTTGACCGACGACGGGCGTCTTCCAGAGGAAATCAAGTGTCGTCGGCGAACCGGGCATCGCGACTTCGGTCGCCCCGACGGATGCGTCTCCCGCAGCGCCAAACGTCTGGCATTCAAAGAACACGATGAAGCACAACAGCGATGGAATCGAGCGACGGAACATGGTGGAATTCCCTTGATTCACGACAACCGCTCACGAGTCGCCGAGCGAGTCGGAGTCGACCTTCCGTGAAGCGGCCTGATTGCCATTATCGCTGGGACTCGCGGCTCTGTCAATTTGAACAGACCGGGACGTTCGGGGGAACTTCGGTTCGGTCGTGTGGCGTCAGCGTTCGATGGGAATCGTCACTCGGTGTCGTTCGCGTGGATCGAGCGTCATCGTCGTTTCCTGGTCCTTCGAAGCCCAGCGGCCCAGGTGAACCACTATCCGCTCGCACGACGCGTCGGACAGCGGCTCGACGGCGAGCGTTGCGGACTTTCCGTCGTCGCTCACCCGCAACTCGAACGTCAGTTCCCCGAACGGCGTTGCAATGCGGTCGAGACGCGTGACCATCTTCGGCCGTGTCCATTCGACGGGCAGTCCCTCGAACAGATGCATTTCGTTTCCGCGATCGAGCGCCAAAAGGTGGATCGCCAGTCGGACGAACTCGGCACTGGCCCAATTGTGCGGCATGTCGCCGTTTTCGGTGATCGGCGCGTCGCGGTAGCCCTGCTCCTCAAGCCACGCCAACAGCGGCGAAGCGTGATTGGCGAACGCATAAAGCTGCTCGGCCGCCGCGCGGCCGTCGCCCTGCCACAACAGGGCGTGGCCGTAGAACGACGCGAAATAATTCCAGATTCCGTCGGTCAGCCACCCGGTCGTCGTCACCATGCCCTCCTTCTGATACGTGGCGAGCATGTCGAGATTGCCCTTCACGAGTGGATCGTCCTTGTCGAAAAGTTGCCCCGGGTAAACGCCGTGACAGAACGCCCACTGGGCCTTGCAGGGGTAGTACCATTCGGCGTTCTTCGGCAGCACGCGATCCTCGATCGTCATCAGGATCGGCAAGTAGCGATTGCCGTGAATATCATGGCGCATATCGCGCTCGGCCGCCTTGCGGAAGGCGGCATGGAAGTCGTCGAACTCCTCTTGCCACTCGTCCGCCTGCTGGTCCTTGTCGATCCAGCGCGCGGCGCGCGCGATCGCCTTCAGGCCAAGCAGATTCCAATAGACGTTGGTGTACTCGTACTGATCGTACCAATTGATGCCGCCGTCGGGGTGGCCCGCCGGGAGCAAACCGTCGTTCAACGGCGTGGGGTCTTCGAGGCTGAGTTTGCGGAGGTGCTTGATGTAGCCGACGGTTTTTTCCAGCTTGGGCCAGATGGAACGGAGCCATTCCTTGTCTTGCGTGAGCATGGCGTGGCGGACGCACGTCCAGAGCACGATGCCATTCTCCTTGTGATATCGCGGCAACAACTCGAACCGCCCGTCCTCCAGTTGAAAACTCAACATGTACTCGATCCCCGCGCGCGTGTCGGCCCCCGCGCCCACCATGCTGGCGGCTTCGAGAATGAACGCACCGTCGACGATGAATAACGATCGGTAGCACGTCGCGCCGACCTGAAACGCGGGCAGGCCATTCTTGATCTCGCGCGCCTGCCAGATATTGCGGATCGAACTGTCGATCAGGGCCTGAATTCTCTCGTCCGGCACGTTGACGCGATCGTAGGGCAATTCAACCGTTTCCCAAAACTCTTGGCAGTCGAGACGCGCTTGCCGGACATCGACCATGTTGGCCGGGTCGCGAACGATCCGGCCGCCGCCGCAGTAGACCACCGCGAAGGAGACCGTTTCACCAGCCGGGACGGCTATCGGAGCCAGGGTCATCGTCGCTTGTTGGGCGTCCTTCACCGTTTCCATCTCGATCGAGGCGATCGGATGTGTCGTCGTCACGAGTTCGTGTCCGTCGACGCGAACGTGGTCGTCGAAACGTTCGATGTCGCGGTTGCTGTTGACGACAATCCGCGGCTCGATCGTTTGGGCGGTCGAACCGCTGTTGGTCACGTGGACCAGCGCGACGTCGTTCCGCGAGAGATTGTCGCGGTCGCCCGCATAATGGACCAGCGCGGCTTGCCCGTCGAGCTTGCCGGCCAGCAGTGCGTCGTCGTCACGGTCGACGGGACGGTCGAAGACCCAGAATCCGTTGAGAATGGGCGTTTTGTCGTCCGATTCGGGCGACGAGCCAACGCTCAGCGCGATGAAACCGTCGCCATCAAGGTCCTTGGCGTCGAACCAGAACGCCCCGGCGACGTTCTTGCCCAGGTCGGCGATCAGATCAACGCGGCGCGTCGGCGCGCCCTCCGCCTGGATTTCCAACACCCGCTTGCCGGGCCGATCGTGCCAGCCCTCGCAAAGCCCCGCCGCGACCGTAATCGCCTCGCCCGGCTTCACGCGCACCTGATGGAGAATCGGTCGTCCGCTACCCACGGCAATCGTCGCCAACTTCGGCGTGACGCCGCCCTTGGGTTTGGCCCAGTTTCGTTCCATCCGATTGCGGTCCTTCCGCTCGGCCGTGTACTTCTTCGACGGCGCGACGGGACCTTCCTCGCGCAACGCGAACGCCTCCTGCACGATGGCCAGATTCGGCGCTTCCTGATGCGTTCGGATGATCGCCACCCGAGGCGACACCAGTTCCTGGCCGACCGTCTTCGCCTCGTCGCTCACCTTGACCGTGACATGCGTGCCAAACCAGCGTCCGCGGCCCGGATAGTGGTACAGCAGTCGTCCTTGCTCATCGACAAGCGTCTTATGCGGATCGTCGGGTGGACAAATAGCCGTCCGCCACAGCGCCGGCTTGTACCCGAAATCGACGGCAAGCGGCTCGTCGGACCAGAGTGGGGCCGCGTGGGCGAGAAGCAGAAGGGTTGACAGCAGGACGACGGTTTTCGGTCTGAACATGAGTAGTCCTTTCTTTTCGGATGTCGAGAGGTTAATTCGTTCTCGCTGAAAAATCAATGAGGTGAGATTCAACACGGTCCGCCGCCGAATTCGAGGCAAGCGGAGAAGGCCGGCGTCTTTCACATCTCCCGGTTCTGACTTGGCCCTATTCGGACGTGATCGCAATGTCGATTTGGTTCGACCCCGGCGCGATCGGAAAATGAAGATTGCTGGTTTGTGGCGTGCCGTATCTCGTGGGGATCAACAAAGGTCCGGGCAGGGGCGAAGCGCCAGGTGGCGATGGAGGGCTCGGGCCCGTGGCAACGGCGGTCACGAAGTACGCGCCCGAACGAATTCCTTTCGTGCCGCCCGTCTTTATCGAGTAGGTTCCGTCGGGCTCGATGTTCGCCTGAGCGGCTGGACCGCCGTTCTCGGGATAGAACGACACCGTGCCCGTGCCGTTGCCGAGTTCCAAGGGTTTTCCGCCGAGCGTGACGGTGCCCGAAACGGATGAGTCCAACGATGAACCGCAGCCGGCCGCAAGGCCGCTGACGGCGACCATCGCGACCCAGAGGTAACAGAAACGAGCGCTTCGCGTCATAGTTCTTCCAGTTTCCTTCCCAGCCAAATTCGCTTCGTTACGGCGCCTCGACCGATTCACCGCCGGCCTTGGTGCATAGAGCTCGATAGTGCATGTAGTCGATCTGGTCGCTCAAGGCGCGGACCGAGCCGTCGACCAGACAGAACTGGACCACATCCGGGTGGACGCTGCGAAACGACATCACGTTCCACCAGTCATCCGGCCGGTTCGGTGAGTAGTTCAAAGGTGCGTGGCAACTGCACCAGTCGCCGTTGGCGTAGTACGCGACCGAATGATGATTCTGAGCGGGTACATCCTCGCCGACCATGAGCGTATTGCTCGTACCGTCGGTGACGTCGGTGATGCGGAGCGGCTCTTGGTAATTGTTGCGATAGAACAGGCCGTTGCAGCCGATCGTCTCGTGGCAGTCGGGCATGGTCCCCTGATGCACGCTGTAGCTGCCGGCAATACGCGAGTCGCCGAGAACGCCCTTGTAGTTGGTCAAGGTCACCTCGATGCCCACCCACTGGTACTCGTTGGTCGAGTTCTGTTGAGCCGAATCATCCGATGGACAATGAAGAAAATCGCACGGCGTTTTCATTGCCATGCGGCACTCGGGTAGGTAGAGGCCCTGCCCGCTCATGAACGCGCCGTTGAAGCCGGGAATGAACTGCTCGTAGAGCGCGGTCTGTTCGGCGAAGGGCAAAATGCTGATGATCCAGCCCTTTCCGCTGGTGCCGGAGGTCGGCCTCGGGCCCTGGAACCAGGGACTGATGCTAATGGGGAAAAAGCCGTTGGCCGTCACGTAATTGTTGATACCAACACCGAACTGCTTGAGGTTGTTGGCACACTGAATTCTCCGTGCGGCTTCGCGGGCGGCCTGGACGGCCGGAAGTAACAAGGCGATCAGGATTCCGATGATTGCGATGACCACCAAGAGTTCGACGAGCGTAAAAGCTCGTTCGCCGGTGGTGGACGGTCGGACGACTCTGGACGAGGATTCCATTTCCCGGCCTCCCGGCGTTAAATGCATGGCTCCAAATACGGGACACTTTCGTTTATCGCTATTTCGCGCGGCCGATGCCATAGACCTGCGTGGCCAAACTATGCACAAAATTCGCATTTGGCTTATTTCACGGGGGGGATTTGTGGTAAAATGGACATTCGACCATGGATTCATTGCCATCCCCGCAGGCCCCGACCGGCCGCCTCGAATTGAGTTACCTCTATGGCGGCGTTGTTCAATACCGCGCCGGCGAGACGCTCGGGCCGCGCGTGCTGGGTGACTATGAATTGGTCCTAATAATCGAGGGCCAGGCGACGTACTGCGTGAACCGGTGCGAGCATCCAGCGCCGCCGGACAGCGTGATTCTCGCGCGGCCCGGTTTTAACGAGGCGTATCGTTGGGATCCGGTGTGCCAGACTCGGCACGCCTACTTTCATTTCGACATCGCGCGGATGCCGGAAGATTGGCCCGACCCGGACGCTTGGCCGATCGCGCGCACTCATCCGGCGCCGGTGATCGGGGGTCTGTTTCGCCACGTGATCCAGTTGATCTACTCGCATCCGACGTGGCCGGCGGTTCCCCCCGGCCCGGGCGAATGCCGCGTGGTGGAGACGCTGATCAGCCTCTTCATCGAGGAGCACATGGCCGACGACACCCAGTGCGAGTTCGGACGACCCGACGCGGTTCAACGAACCCTCCGATGGATGCGGCAGGTGCTCGACGACGATCCGCGTCGCCCGGTCCGCCTGGAGGATCTCGTCCGCGTGGCGTGCGTGACGGACAAGCACCTTTGCCGCCTGTTTCGCAAGACGCTTGGATGGTCGCCGATGCAGACCTTCAACCTGATGCGTTTGCAGCTCTCGCTGGTTTTGTTGGCGCGGACCAATTTGAGCATCAAGCAGATCGCCAACCGGTGCGGCTACGACAATCAGTTCTATTTCTCGCGTTGTTTCACGAAAGCGTTTTCTCGTTCTCCAAGACAGGTGCGCCAGGATCTGTCGCGAGGCGTGCCGCCGCCATCTAGCCCATTGCCCGTGGACATGACGCCGCGCGTGTATTGGTGAGACGGCCCCCGAGTCGCGATCCTCGGCGATTGCCGGCGATTCATCAAGAAGACGGCGACTCAGCGACGATCAGGGGGATTCGACGCCGTCGTTGGCTCTTCGTTGTCTGTCGCGCGGCCGATGGTCGCGTTCAAACGGTTCCCGCGGCCCGGGGCGTCGCGTGCCCAGGGGCGGTGAAGCCGCGTCGCGCCGGCCGTCGCCGGGCGAAGATAACCAGAAGAGCGGCTCTCGCGAGCCCGGTTGATTGCGTCCTTCTCGCGACCCTGGCCTCATAAGCGAGTTGTCCATCTGATACCACCGCGTCAAGTTGGCGTGCATTTCCTTGCCGGGCATCTGCATCAGCCACTCGCGATCCTCCTCCGACACGGCGTCGGAACGAAAGAACTCGGCTAACTGCTCGTCGGTGGGTTGGACGCGTGGGGTTCCCCTCATGCGACGTCGTATCTCCTGGCGGCCCATCTCGATGAACTGCTCGACGACCCATGCCGCTTGCTGCTCTCGTGTTTTGTTGTCGAACTCCTCGGCCGTCGCCTTCGACAGTTGGGCTCGCAAGGGCCCGAAATCGGCCTTGTCGATTTCCATTTCCTTGACCACCGACGCCACCGCCGTGTTCGGGTTGCTCATCAGGCGAAACATACGGCGTGGATCGGCCGTCCGAAGGTGCCCCGGCGGTCCCATCGGCTGGCGAGGCGGGTCGCGTCGGTCGGCGCTCGGTTCGCGCGAGCTCGTTTCGGCCGCCGTTCTCTCGGCGGCGTGACGGGCTTCCAAGTAGTCCGTCCACCAGACTCGCAACGCCCGGACATCCTGCGGTCCATGGCGTCGCTTCGCGATTTCGTCCATTCGCTCGTCGAACGGCAACTGCAGAAGCTCGTAGCCGGCCGAGTAGGGCAGCGTATCGAGCCAATCGCCATATCGCCGCATCACCTCGCGCAGCTCGTCGCGGTCGGATTCAGCCTCGATACGATCGTGAAGACGGCGAAGCTCGTCTTGTTTCTCGGGAGAGAGCTTCAAGAAGCGGTCGTACTTCCGAGCCAACTCGGCCTTGTCTTGTTCCGTCATTTGGTCGATGCGCGCGGCGCGATCGACACGTTGCTGGCGGNNCGCCAGCAACAGGCCGGCCGCCAGCAACGCGGCGCCGACCGCCCTCGAAACCGTCTTGCGCGGCCGGGCCGCGCCGCGCGAGGCGTCCTTCGACTCATGAACCATCGACCGCCTCCTTTTCGCCCGCCGAAGGTTCCGCGTTGTCTTCTTCGAACA
>DOEZ01000444.1 GCA_003532715.1 Planctomycetaceae bacterium | reverse complement strand
ATCGACGCCCCGCTGGTGGCGAACCCGGGCTGCTATCCCACGTCGGCCATTCTTGCCCTCGCGCCCTTGCTGCGTGCCGGAATCGTCGAGCCGACCGACATCATTATCGACTCGAAGAGCGGAGTCTCGGGCGCGGGACGAACTCCCAAGATGACCACGATGTACACCGAATGCAATGAGAGCATTTCGGCTTACAACATCGGACGCCATCGGCACACGCCCGAAATCGAGCAGATTCTGGGCACGGCGGCGTCGCGCCCGGTCGAGGTGATCTTCACGCCTCATCTGACGCCCATGGATCGCGGCATCCTGACGACCACGTACTCGCGTCCGGTCGGCAATGTGTCCGAAGAACAGGTACTCGACGTGCTGCGCGCGGCCTATGCCAACGAGCCGTTTGTCCGCGTGGTCGACCACTTGCCGGCCACGAAGGACTCGGTCGATACGAACTTCTGCGACGTGACGGCACGGGTCGTTCGAGGCCGCGTTTTGACGATCAGCGCCTTGGACAATCTGATCAAGGGCGCCTCGGGCGCGGCCGTGCAAAACTTCAACCTGATGTACGGATTCCCCGAAACGACCGCCCTGTAGCCCCGGTGCGGAAGGCGGCGCCACAGGTAGGGTGGTGCGATTGCAGCGAGCGTTGTTGGAAAGGCATGAATCCTNNTTGCAGCGAGCCTTGTCGGAAAACCCTGAATTCTACGGAAAGGCTCGCTGCAATCGCCCCACCATTACCGTCGTCTCCGCAACACGAGCCCGTGGTTGTTCAAAGCGAACCGGCGAGCCGGCGAACGTGTCCGAAATGACACGCGCCGGGCGACAAACGGCCCGATTTGCGGATTAGCCGCTGTTTTCGGATTACGGGTGACAATTCTTGCCAGAAAGCTCAACCATGACCATCTCCATTCCCATTCCCAAAGGCTTCCAGTTGGCCGGCGTCCACTGCCGCTTGAAGAGCAACGCCACTCAACCCGACCTAGCCCTCGTCATGTCGGAGGTCCCGGCCGTGGCCGCCGGAGTCTATACAAAAAACCTCGTCTGCGCGGCTCCCGTTGAACTCGACCGCCAGCGAACGCCCAGCGACCGGATTCGCGCGGTCGTGATTAACGCGGGCAACGCCAATGCCTGCACGGGACGGCAAGGCGAGGACGACGCCCGCAAGATGGCCTCGTTGGCGGCGGCCGTTTGCGGCGCGGCAGAGGACGAGGCCCTGGTCATGTCAACCGGCATCATCGGACACTTCCTGCCGATGGAGAAGATCGAGCAAGGCATCACGGCCGCCGCCGTCAAGCTCGGCTCGCGGCCGACCGACCTGGAATCGGCCGCCCGCGCCATCATGACGACCGACCTGGTGCCGAAAATCGCCGGGCGAACGCTCGAAATCGGGGGAAAGACCATTCAAATCACGGGCATCGCCAAGGGCTCCGGCATGATCGGCCCGAACATGGCCACGATGCTCGGCGTCGTCTTGACCGACGCACTACTGACTCCCCGCATGGCCCAGTCGCTGTTGGTCGAAGCGGCCGACGCGAGCTTCAATTGCATCAGTGTCGAGGGCCACATGAGCACGAACGATACGGTCCTGCTGTTGGCCAACGGCGAGGCGGGCGGCGACGTGCCGGCCGATGACGACTGGTCGCGCTTCCGCGACGCCTTTGGCGAAGTGTGCGTCGAACTAGCCCGGGCTATCGCCGACGACGGCGAGGGGGCCACCCACCTGATCACGATCGACGTGACCGGCTGCGTCGACCGCGACTCGGCTCGAAAAATCGCCAAAACGGTCGCCGAAAGCGCGCTGGTCAAAACGGCCATCGCCGGCGCCGATCCGAATTGGGGGCGAATCGTCTCGGCTGCGGGCTACGCGGGTGTGGCGTTCGATCCGGCGGCCGTCAGCCTGAAGGTGAACGGTTTCGTGCTCTTCGAGGTCGGCGCTCCGGCCGAATTCGACGCCGAAGAGGTGTCGAATTCGATCCGCGCGAATCGGGATACGCACGTCGAATTGGCGTTTGCCGAAGGCACGGCCGCCGCGCGATTCTGGACCTGCGACCTGACGGTCGATTACGTTCACATCAACGCCGATTATCACACCTGAACCCGAAACGCGTCGGCCTTGGCGACACACGGGAAAGGGCCTATTCCTCTCCCGCGAGACTCCTCGCGCCGGTACTTTCCGATTATCTGGCACGAACGTCTGGCGATCGAAAGAAGATGACAATTCTATCTAGATTACCTAAATACCTCGGCTTGACATACTGGGGTATCGTGGTAGAATTCTAGTGAATGGGAAGTTGGGTGGTAACGACCGCGAACTCCCAGGACAATAACGGCTTTCTCACCCCCGTGTTTGGGGCAGGGCCAACCCGGTCGGGTTGGCCCTGCTCTTTTCTTGTCGAATCCTGCTTCGACCAGTCTGAAGTGGCGCTCAATCGCACGGGGCACCGATTTCGACGGACTTGCCACAAAACTTTGGTTGACAAACTGGCCGATGCTGTCTTAAATCGTTGCGTATGCGGGAGGAGCGTTCAACATTGGTCGCCGGCTGCCGGACAGGTAGTCGGCCGGTGGGACGCGGTGTTCTGTCCCGATTGAGCGAGTGACGGCCCGGCGGCCGGGTGAGTTTCCCGACCGTTCGGACGCGTGTTGCGTGTCGTGGAGTCAGCGAGCCGTCGATCTTGTGCGAAGAAGTAACCCGTGTGATGAGGGTCGATTCATGTTGTTCGAAATCAGTTCCAAGGAGACGGCCGGGCATGACGACGGCCTTTTTGCATCGGTCGCGTGCCTACACCCCGCCGCAATGCTACAAGTAGGCACGGTGCCCCGCGCGTATTCCGACCCCGACGACGTCGAGGGGGGCTCTGGAGATAGCTTCGACGATGATTTCGACGAGGACTTCGACGAGGACTTCGATGACGAGGACTTCGACGATGACGATCTGGACGAAGACCTGGACGACGAAGACCTGGACGATGAAGATGACGAGTTCGCGGACGGCGACGATGATGACGAGGAATTGGACGACGATGACGACCTGTAGGCTTTCCAAGAACATCTGATCGGCAACACGTATTCAATCAGGAAGGCGGTTCCTTCGTGCTAGATCTCGCGAATCGGGTTAGTCAAGCGGTTGAAGTCGTTCGGAACGATTGGCGCGGAACGGCCCGGGTGGGAATCATCCTGGGAACCGGTCTCGGTAGCGTCGCCGAACGGATCGAAACCGAAGCGACCATCGACTATGAGGCAATCCCCCATTTTCCGCGTTCCACGTCGGTTGGGCACGCGGGCCAGTTGGTCTGCGGACGCATCGAGGGCCAGGCGGTCGTCGCCATGGAGGGGCGTTTTCACGCCTACGAAGGTTACTCGTATGATCAGATCGCGTTTCCCGTTCGCGTGATGAAAGCCCTGGGTGCGGAGTTCTTGATTGTCTCCAATGCGTGCGGCGGCATGAACCCGCAACATGCATGTGGCGACATCTTGGTCATCGACGATCATATCAACCTGATGAACGGCAACCCGTTGATCGGGATCAACGATGATAACCTCGGGCCACGATTTCCCGACATGTGCCGGCCCTATGACCCGGTGTTGATCGACCGGGCACTGGAGATCGCGCGCCGCGAGAACTTCACGGCGCACAAAGGCGTTTACGTCGGCGTGACCGGCCCGAACCTCGAAACGCGAGCCGAGTATCGCTTCCTGCGCGCAATCGGGGCCGACGTGGTCGGCATGTCCACCGTGCCCGAAGTTCTCGTTGCCGTCCACGCGGGGATGCGGGTGCTGGGACTGTCGGTCATCACCGATCTATGCCTGCCCGATGCGCTGAAACCGGCGAAGATCGAGGAGATTCTCGCCATCGCCGCCGGTGCCGAACCGAAGCTGCGAGCGATCGTCCTCGGAGTTCTGGCAAGCCTGTGACCGGCAGGACCGGTCGCCGAAGGACGTGTCGGGGGCGGACAACCCGCGCTCGCCACCCTTCGTCAACTCGGTTTGTTTAGGACACTGGTGATTCTCTCGCTGTGTCCGAAACACCAGCCCGGATGACTCCACAGCGAATACTAGCCCGAAGCGCAAGCGAGGGTTCTGGAACGATTTCTCCTCGATTACGCTTCGGGCTGGTGTTTAGCACACTGCATTGAAAAGGCCGGCTCGCGAATAATCCGGGCAAAAGAATAAGGGAGGCCCCTCCGGTTGGGGACCTCCCTTTGCGTTTACGCTTCACTTCAAACGACGCAATGGTCGAGAGAAGCTTACTTCTCTGCGCCTTCGGCCGGCGGATCGGCAACGGGCTCGACGGTGGGGCCAGCATCGCCGGGGGCTGCATCCTTCGGCGGTTCGGGAGGAGGCGACGGTGCCGGCTTCTCGCAACCCAACGCAAACAGACTGACGCTCGCCAGGACCAGGAGCATTCCAAGTCGCTTCATCGTAATACCCTTTCAGGAAAAACAGAAAAACGTGTGTCATTTTCGGCGGTCATGCCGCCCACGTTGATTA
>DOEZ01000581.1:674-2651 GCA_003532715.1 Planctomycetaceae bacterium | reverse complement strand
CACACCCAATCCAACGGCCACGACCAGCCAAGTCGCCAGAAAACCAGCCCGCGAGTTGGCCAAGGCAAATGTGGCGAATGGCTCCCGGCTGTTCAACCGGTTCTCGAACTGCACGCGAGCGACCGAGCCCGGCTCGTACCAAACGCCTTCGCGCCGCATCATCCCCTCGGGGGCGCGCGCATACTCGGCCCGCAACTCGGGCAGTTCGTACAGCGACTGATACAACCCATAGCCCGACAACGCGACGGCCAGTCCGATCATGACGGCGACGATCGCGCGGGCCTCCTTGCCGGCGTAAACCAATTGACGCAGCAAGAAAAACCCCACGCCAAGCCCGATCCACGCCCAGACGACGTTGAGCGCCTCGCGTGCGTTGCCCGTTCCAGTGGCGACGAATCCCGAAACGCAGTAGAGCGTCAGCAGAATCAGCACGGCCGCGTCGGCCGCGCCAAACCGAATCGCCGCGTCGCGTCGTTGCAGCATCCAAACGCCCCAGCCGGCCGCCAGGAGCAGCGACAGCATCACCAGCACGATCCCCTCGCCCGTCTGAGCGACCGATTCGCTCGGAAACAAGGGCCGCGCGACGAACAGAATCATCGTGCCGGCGAGAAGCCAGCGTCGTGGAGCATCTTTCTTCGACGTCGCCGCCGACGCCGCCAACGCCGACGCATCGGGCACGCCTCGCTCGGCCGGCGCGTCATCATGGCCGCTCGGAGTGGCCGCGAGCTGCTTCACTTCGCCAGTTCGTGCTTTCCGTTTATGTCGCGACATCCGCGTTAATCCGCGCTGATCCGCGGTTCCCTTCTTTTCTCCGATGAAGTCGTCTCTAAGAAGTCTTTCCCATTTCTCCCCTTTCTCCGAATCGTGCGGTCCATTGCCTCACACAATTCAAGAGTCACCGCCCCCTCTTCCTCCTCCGTCCAGTGGTTTCCAGGATCGCGATCAACACGAGCACGCACGCGACCATCAGCAGAACGACGCACGCGCCCATGGTGTTGATCTGATAGAGCAGCAACGCGCCGAGCCCGCAAGTTGCCGTGGCCAGATAGATCGTCAGAACGGCCTGCGTCTTGCTCATGCCAAGCTCGACGAGCCGGTGCGAAAAATGGCTCTTGTCGCCCTNNGCCCGCGCGAAGCCGGATTAGAACGACGGTTGCCGTGTCGTAGAGCGGAACGGCCAACACGCACAGCGGCGCGAGGATGGCGTGACGCGGCAGGCTCTTGCCGGCGAACGTGGCCGACAGCGTGGCCATGGCCAGCAGATAGCCGACCAGGTAGCTGCCCGCGTCGCCCATGAACAGCCGAGCGGGCGGCCGGTTGTGCCAAAGGAATCCCGAGATCGAACCGACCACGACCAGCAGGAATCCGCCGATGAACAGTTGCGGCTGCTGCGTCTGCGGCGAGGGCATGATGAGCATCACGGCCGCCAGAATGGTCGCGGCGATGGCCGCCGTGCCCGCGCTGAGCCCGTCCATGTTGTCGAGCATGTTGAACGAGTTGATCAGGCCGACGATCCACAGGACGCTCAACACGAAGGTGAACCAGGGGACGTCAAGAAACAGGCTCATCCGCCAGCCGAGCGACACCATCACCACGGCGACCAGCGTCTGGACGGCGATCCGCGCTCGCCAATCGAGTCCGCGCCGATCGTCGATCAGCCCGAGAATCATCACAACGGTGCCGCCGGCCAGCAGCGACCAGAGCCGGCCCGACTGCTGGACCAATCCGTCCAGATGCGGCGCGACGAACGCGGGCAGCCATGCGACCGGCTCGTCCCGAGCGGCAAGCAGCAGCACCAGAATCTGTCCGACGACCAAGGGCGCGACGATGCCCAGCCAGATGGCCAGCCCTCCGCCGGTCGGTGTGGTATGGGTGTGAACCTTACGATGGCCCGGCCGATCGACCAGCCCCAACCCCGGCGCCCATCGGCGCACCGCCCAAGCCGCCGCCCAACAGACGACCATGCTCGGCACCAAG
>DOEZ01000581.1:0-653 GCA_003532715.1 Planctomycetaceae bacterium | reverse complement strand
ATCTGCGTTCATCCGCGGTTCCACTACCCTTCAGATGCGTTCTGCAGCGGGTGAAGAACTCTTGGTAGTCGGCTCGCCGGTAGTCGGCGAAGGTCCACTGGTGCGACTCCCACTGTCCGTGGCGGTAGTATAGGGTAATCTCGGCGAAGATACCACGCCCGAGGTAGATTCGGTGCGTGAAATCCTTAGTCGAGGCCAAGACCAGCTTGCCGAGCGTCAAATAGCCCGGGTCGAGGTTCAGCGGCCGCGGCTCGTCGTGCCCGGCGAGCGCCCGATACTCGTCCTCCCAGGCGTTGGTCGCCAGTTTGACGTCGACGAGCGTCGCCGGATCAAGCGTCTCGCCGCGCGGACGGTCGAACACCCAAAAAACCTTGAGCAGCCCGGGCCCCATCGTCGGCGTGTAATACTCGGTGTTGTCGAACGCGAACCGAGGGCTTTCGAGCGAGACGTGCCCCCAAGCCTCCTCGGCCCTGCGTCGAGCCCAATCGAGCGCCTCGTCGTGCCGACTGAACGCCGCCAACAAGAGCAGGGCAGGAGAGTGCGCAGTCGGTTGACCCATCCTTCGTCACCTATTCGTTACGACATTCGAAGAGCCACGTCGAGCATGCCCCCGTCCCCCGCCCCCTATCTCCGTGCTCTCCGTGCCTCCGTGG
>DOEZ01000379.1:1212-5882 GCA_003532715.1 Planctomycetaceae bacterium | reverse complement strand
TTTTCCATGCCGGAAATCGCCTCCCTTGTCGGAGTCGTCGAGGAGGTTCTACCCGGCTCCTCGGCTGGAATCGCCGGCGTTCAAGCCGGCGACGTGATCCTCAACTGCGACGGCCGACTGGTGATCGACGGCACGGTGATCGGCCCCGCGCCGCCGTCCGGACCGCGCGCGATCGCCATCCGTCGCGGGGCGATTGACCAAACCTTCAAGACCGAAGGCGGCCGGCTGGGCGTGAAGCTGTCGCCTCGCTGGCTGCCCGCTTTCGACGGCAAGCTGGTGGCCGTCGATCAGTCGCATCTGATCAAGGACCGTTGGCTGGACGCCTTTCGCGGCGCGATCACGTTCGACTCCCAGCGCGTTTCCGCGTTCGACTGTCCGGCCGGAACGCTCAGGATCATGGTGGAATCGAAAGATTCGGTCAAACTGTTCTCCGGCGCCGCTGGCCTGGAGGAAACCGAAAGGATCATGAGGCAATTCCGCAACGAGTTCGATCTTGCCACCGCGACCATGAAGGACGCGGCCCTGATCGTCGGCGAGGACGTCGCCTTGGGCACCGCCCGATTCGAAGTGCAGAAGCGTTTCGGCGGCGAACGACGCGAAATCGGCCCCGCCGGCACATTGATTTTCGCCAAACAGGACGGTGCTTGGCACTTGCTGGCCACGCTGCCGATCCCGGCCCAAGTCGGTCTTCCCGAGGCAAAGCCTGGCCGAAAAGTCGATGCGAAGGCCGTCCACGAGGCGATCGCGGGACAAATGGTCGGAATCGGCGCGAAGCTCGAACGGGTCGACGACGGCGCACGGATCGGGGGCGTCTTGCCCAACTCGCCGGCCGAGCGCGCGAACCTGAAGGTCGGCAGCGTCATTACGGCCGTCGACGGCCGCCCCACGGCGGGCTTGGCCATGGATGACGTCGTGAAGCTCATCGTCGGCCCGGAAGGGAGCACGGTCGCCCTGTCGCTGCGTCTGCCCGACGGATCGTCCCAAACCTTCGAGTTGGTTCGCGCCAAGTTCGCCGCCAGTCCGGTCCAGTCGCGACGGCTGGCGGATGGGATTCTCCTGCTCCACTTCCCCTGTTTCAACCAAACCACGCCGAACGATTGCCGTGAAGCGCTGAAAGACTTCCTCGACCAACAACCACGAGGGCTGGTTGTCGATCTGCGAGGCTGCACCGGCGGGACTCTTCCCGAGACCAAGGCCGTCGCCGAGATGTTCTTGCCGGCGGGCTCACCCCTCTGGGGGTTCCAGAAGGACGGCGGGCAGCCGACCAAGTCGATCGCCGGAGCCGCCCCTCGAAAACTCCCCAAGCGAATCCCAGTCGTCGTCCTGATCGACAAGGCCACGAGAAGCGCGGGCGTGTTGCTGACCCATGCACTCAAGGAAAACGGTCGCGCGAAACTGGTCGGGCAAGAAACGATGGCAATGAACCGGCCGAGTAGCCTGGTGACCGACCCCGACGGTGGAAGCCGGCTTGTCGAATTCGGCGATTTTCTTTCCGTTCACGACGAGCTGCTCACCGGTCAGACGATGAAGCCCGACGTCGCGATTCCGCCCGATGCGAGCGAAGAAGTCTGGATCGAGCGAGCAATCGAACTGCTCGCGATCAAGCGCGGAGGCCCCAGGAATGCCGGCAACGCCTCCGCTCCGACTGTTCGCGAGTGGACCGATACAACCGGCAAGTTCCGAATCATGGCCGAATTTCTGGGTTTGGAAGACGGCAATGCGCGTCTGCGCAAACCGGACGGCACGGTTCTCATGGTGCCGTTGGACCGGTTGAGCGAAAAAGACCGAGAATGGATCGAGAGTGACAGCCCGCGATCCTCGCGTCAGTGAAGAACAATGCCCGCGAGTGCCACGCCACGCGCGGGTGCCATCGCTGGCTTGTCCAGCAGTGCCGGCCTTGCCAAACAGGTTTGCACCACCTTGTGGCCTGCCCTGCCAGCGAGCCTTCGCGGGTGCCATGAACGGCTTGCCCATCCTTGCCGGCCTTGCCAAACAGGCTTGCACCACCTTGCAGGTCGCCTTGTCGCTGGCTTCCCGAGGGCACGAACCCGGCCCGGAATCCCAATCATGATTGGCTCTACCCAATCCGGTACGACGCGTTCAAATAGTCCTGATCAGTATTTGGCGGTTCAGTGCAATAGGATAACGACCCCCGTCTGCACGTAGAGGAGGATTGCGCCGGCCAGCACGACAAGAAAACGTTGGGCGAGTCTCTTCCCGCACGCCACGGTCCAGACAAGGATGACGACCGGGTACAAATAGCTGGACAGCAGAAGCCACGCGAATCCCGCAAGAAACAGCCCCTGCAGCACGGCGCTGTTTTCCATGGGGAGGTAACGAATCAAGACGCCGACGCCAATACCCGCAAGTTGCGAGTAGATCACCCACCGGATGAACACATCTTCCGGAGCCGACCGTCGGCGGGGTGACGATGACGCGATCATGGGTGTTCTCCCGGATCAAACGAGACATGAGCCTTCATTTCTCCACCTCTCGACTTCTGTTTTTTCAACGCGAAGACGCCGAGACGCGAAGCGTGTTTCGGTGCCTCTTTGCGGCCTTGCGACTTTGGGGCTTTGCGTTGAACACTTCCGGGGAGATCGCGGGGACTCAGTTGGGTTCTGGCTTTGCTAGTCGATCCACCGCTGATCCTTCAACCGGGCGCGTCCATCACATCCGCGAAACAGGTTGCGTCCCCACGCCGGCTGACGGCTCACTCGTTGCTTATGCGTCGTTCCCCAGCTCCGACCCAGTCCTTTTCCAGATAGTCTGGGAACTCCCCGTCGAAATCCTGCTTATCGCCCAGGTCAATTATCTCGGATGGAGAATGGAGAATCCTCACCCCTGAACATGTCACGATATAGCTCTGGGTATCGCCAAAAGGCCATAGCCGGGTTCGGTAAGGCCGAGGCTGCATGACAAGTATCCTTGCGGGCCGGTCACCATCGATTTGATGATATAGCCCCCTATCCGTGATGCAGCGATAGGGGAGACCCGAAATAGGATCCTTGTAGGGCCAGGTGATGATGCCGTCGCTGATCTCGATTCCTTGGGCTTCCTCGATGGTATGCGGCCACCGGTGGTGGATTTCGCGAAACTTGAAGAACGCTTCACGGAGCTCGGCAAGGTCGGAGCTGACCCCCCAGCCGCCCATCCACTGCATTCGGATCTCGTAATGGACATAGACGCACCAGCACCCGATCAGCAAGAGCAGGACGAGACACAGGGGTACGAGTAATCGGCGTTTGAGAAATCGCTTTGCCATGATTGTCACCCATGCACGGGACGCACCTGCCGACTCACGGCCAGCTTCGCATGAAGCTTTGCCGAAGGGGATTTCAACCCCCCTGACCGATGCTCCAACGGTCGGCGCACACCGAAATCCGGCTGCCCGACACGAGCCGCGACTCAAGACACCGCCACTGGGCATCATAGTAGAGATGGCGGGTGGTGACAAGAGCGTGCCAGGCGAGGTGGTTGGTGGGATTATGGGAGGGCTTCATTTCGGACTCTGTCGCTTCTTTTCGATCCGAAGAGATATATTTTCTGCCCCGTTTTCGGGTCGATTCTATCTGGGAACTCCCCTTCGAAATTCTGCTTCTCGCCCGCGTCAATTATTTCGGATGGATGCATGTCATGCACTCCCCAATAAGTCCCGACGATGATTCTGGTATCGCCAAAAGGCCATAGGTGGGTTCGGTAAGGCCGAGGCTGCATGACAACTATCCGCGCACCGTCCACGGGGTCATATAGACCCCTATCCGTGACACACCGATAGGGGAGGCCCGAAATAGGATCCTTATATGTCCAGGTAATGGTGCCTTCGCTGCTCTCAAGTCCTTGGATTTCCTCGACGGTATGCGGCCATCGGTGGTGTATTTCGAGAAACGTGTAGAATGCTTCACTGATTTCGGAAAGGTCGTCTCGGGCCGAACTCACCCTAAGAATGGTGCGCAAATGGTAATGGACGTAGACGCACCAGCAGGCAATCAGCAAGAGCAGGACGAGACCCAGGGGTACGAGTAATCGGCGTTTGAGAAATCGCTTTGCCATGATTGTCACCCATGCANNCTTGACGGGTTCCCTCACCGTCGTAACGTGCCTCGATCACGGGTCACCCACGACAATTAAGAATGACGTTCACTTAACGATCCGCTGGCCCTTTTGGTCGTTTCCAACCCGTTTTCGCGTTCTACATAATGATAACTTCCACTGCCTCATCGTCAGTGCCTATAGTCAAGAGACATGTCTTGGTCTTAATGTCACCTTCTGGAACCGAGTCGGCAACCACCGACATTATGTCGGAAACGGAAGGAGCCCGCAACGTGCGAGTGAACGTTATTGCGACGCCGCCACCGGTTCTCACCACCATTTCGACTTTGACCTGAGCGTCTTCCTCGCGGCCCACCAGTGTCGCCGTGAGTGAGACCTCGGCATTTGCCCTCTTCCCGTTGACTACGCTGTCCGGCGAGATCAAGATCGGAGCGGCTGACACGCTGCCATCCAAGGCGATTGCTCTGTAAGATGATGTCTGAATGACGTACTCTCGCACGAGGGAAACGGGAGTGTTGATGGATTTCACGGTTTCCACACGATACGGACCTCGTGGCCCAGACTGCGACGAAGACCTGTTGCACGCACACGCGAAGAGTAAGAAACACAGGACGACC
>DOEZ01000379.1:0-1202 GCA_003532715.1 Planctomycetaceae bacterium | reverse complement strand
CTTGTCACCATCGCTTACGAAGGAATCAGAGTGAAAGATCAAAGGGGGAAGGCGAGTGGTTGGGAATCGCCCTTCTTCTTTTTCGTGAGATACCGCCACCGGGCATCATAGTAGAGACGGCGGGTGTTGGCAAGAGCGTGCCATGAGAGGTGGTTGGTGGGATTTCGACTCGCGCGGGGTGGCGGGTTGACGCGGAAGGAATGGGGAAGCGCGAATCGACGCGAACAGGAAGTCGGGAACGCTAATGGTCGCTAATCGCCGCTGATTATCGAGATCAGTGCTTATTGGCGTGGATTAGCGTTCTTCTTCTTTCTCGGTCCTGGCTGGTGCGTAGTCATTCGCGTGACTTCATGCATGGGGGCGAGCTTGGCGAGGTTCGTCAGGGATGCTCGGATTCCGGTTGGTGGGGCTCGCGGAGNNAATGGTCCGGTCTGGGGGCGGTTTTTGGGTTGCTTGCGATTCGCGGTGGTGGTCCTCTCGCTTGCGCTTCGGGTTGGTGTTGGTGGGGCGTGTTGGGCTAGTCGGCTAGTTCTTCCAACTCTTCCCATCGACGGTAGGCGGCGGCTAGTTGGGCGTCGAGGTCCTTGAGTCGCGACTGCTCGCGCGCGATCGCGTCGCCCGGCTGTTGATAGAAGGCCGGATCGGCCATGGCTCGGTGCAGCTCGTCAATCTGGCCGTCGAGCCGCTCGATGTGTTCGGGCAGTTCGGCCAGCTCGATCTTCTCGGCGTACTTCAGACGCCGCCTGCCGACCGTTTCCTTGGCGTCGGCCGAATCGGCGGCGGTTGCTTGCCGTGCGGCCCTCCGGCCGTTCGACGCCTTGGCCGGCCCGGGCGTCTGGCTTGAGCGTTCGGCACGCTGCCGCAGCCAGTCGTCGTGGCCGCCGACGTACTCGCGCACCTCGCCTTCCTCGAAGACGATCGTGCTGCTCACCACGTTGTTGAGGAATTCGCGGTCGTGGCTGACCAGCAGGACCGTGCCGCCGAACTCGACCAGACGCGATTCGAGTAGTTCGAGCGTTTCGATGTCGAGGTCGTTGGTCGGTTCATCCAACACGATCACATTGGCCGGTTTGGCGAAGAGCTTGGCCAACAGCACGCGATTGCGTTCTCCGCCCGAGAGAAACCGCACGAGCGTTCGCGCGCGTTCGGCGCTGAACAGGAAGTTCTGCAGATAGCCGACAATGTGCTGCCGTTTGCCGCCC
>DOEZ01000549.1 GCA_003532715.1 Planctomycetaceae bacterium | reverse complement strand
CGTATCCCCAACGCCGGGCGAACTCTTGCAGCTTGGACTTGTCCTCCTCGCGGGCGTACACGCCCTTGAGAACCGGCTGATACCGGTCGTCGAAGAAGTGTCGCACCTGCAAATAGGCGTTCGAATGGGCCTTGCCCATGAAGCCACAACCAAGCATGGCGATGTTGAGAGGTTTTGTCATGGGTTATTCTCCATACACGGGGCGGCAGTGTCACCGGTTACTCGTTCCAGCCGTGTGCGTCGCGCACCGCGAGCATCGCTCGAAGGATGTTCTCCCACGTCCGTGGTTTCATCATCACGTCGTTGGCGAACATGCAGCCGTCCCAGCAGATATGGCGAATCCGCCGGGTTGGCTCGCCGTCGCCGCCGCGCAACCAGTACCCAGCGGCTCGAGTGATGTCGAGTTTGCCGTTCGGGTCGTCGGCTAGACAGTGGCGGCCCGTCTTGTCGTGCGAGCCCGAGCCATGGACGGTTGCGTCGTTCTGGGCGACGTGGAAATCGATGGTCCACGGACGCAAAGCGTCGGTCATCCATGCATAGGCCGCGTAGAACCGTTCCGCATCCTTAAAGTCAAAGTCGTCCGGAAGAAGCGAGTCTTCCGGCGCGTTGTAGCCCAGCAGGTAGAGAAGCGTGTGGGCCATGTCGGCCTGGAAGCCGAGCGTCTTGGGGCGGTCGACCTCTTCGAGCAGTTGCAGCATGACGCGCCAGCCATGCATGCCGCCCCAGCAGATTTCGCCCTCGGCGGCCAGACGCTCGCCGTGATCCTCGGCGATGTCGCATGCCTCGCGGAAGGTCTGCGCGATCTTCCGCGTGTTGCCCGGCGGGTCTTCGGCCCAGGAGCCCGGATCGCAAGCCGAATCGATGCGCACGACGCCGTTGGGGCGAATGCCCCGCTCGCGGAGCTTCTTGGCGATGCGGCATGCCTTGCGGACTTGTGTCAGGAAGTTCCTGCGGTCCGCCGCGTTGCCCATGGCCGAGCCGCCGCCAGTCGGCGGCCAGACCGGAGCGACCACTGTGCCGATCTCGAGCCCGCGCGACCGGGCCTTGTCGGACAGTTGCTCGATCTGGTCGTCCGTCGCGTCGATGTCGACATGCGGCGCGAAGAGGAAAAGGTCGATGCCGTCGAATCGGACCCCATCGATCTCGGCCGTCGCCGTCAAATCGAGCATGGTGTCGAGGTCGATGGGCGGCTCGCCGCCGTCACCCTTGCCGACAACGCCCGGCCAGGCGGCGTTGTGCAACTTCGGATAGTTTTTATGTTGCGTCATGCGCGTGCCTCATCGTCCGTGGTCGCCCACCTGGGGCATGTTCTTGTGAACCTCGGGACCGAAGTAACGCAGGCCGACCAACGGTTCGCGGCCCGTGTTTTCGATCACCACGCCGGCCGCCGCGGCCATGGCCGTGATGAAGACCTCGTCGTCGGGCTCCTCGCCGAAGCGGATCATGGCGGGCGTTTGCAAACGCAGCGCCCCCATATGGCCCGAACCTTGCACGGTGATCCATCCGCTCGCGCCGGGGTCGCGGAGCGTGCATGTCGCGCCCGGCTCGACGGTCAGTTCCTTGGCCGAAAACCACTGGTTGCCGTCGATCGTGCCGTAATCGATCCACCGGTCGGCGCAGCCGTCGCCCGAGGACGCCGGATCGATGATCGGTTCCAGGTAGTTGTGGTCCTTGAAGTGCGTGTCGATGTTCTTTTCCCAGTCGAGTTGGTCGACGATGAAGTCAAGATCGTGGTGCTTGTCCTCGGGCATGTCCTTGACGAGCAGCTCCCAAGGCACTTCGCGGCCTTCGACCAACGACTGGTACATCCCGAAGACGTCGGAACCCCATTGCGGCTCATAGGTGCATAGCGAGCCCGGCGCGTGAAGCACGCCCGCCGGAATCAGCCAGCCGGTGCCGCGTTTGAGCCGATAGGCTTTCGAGAGGTCAAGGATGCCGTTGTCGCCCTTGTTCCAGTCTTCCAGGCACTTACGGACGTCAGCCTTGGTGGTGCCCGGCTCGAGGCCCATGAAGGTGTAGTCGAAGTGGTTTTCAGCGGCGTTGAGTTGCGGGGGAAAGTAATACGACTCGGGTTTGCCTTCCTGACCGACCAGTTTGGCCGACTCGGGCGTCTGGTGCATGTGGTGGGGGATCGGCCCAGCATTATCGAAGAACTTGGAGTAGACGGGCCAGCGCTGGTACTGACTCCAGATTGCCTCGCCGACGATCTTGCCTTGTCCCTCCTCGACGGCGTCACGGAGCAAAAACCGTTGGCCCTCGAAGATGACATAACTGAGCCCTTCGTCCTCGGCGCGGCCTTCGTTGGCGGCTTCGGTCGTGCTGCCGAACCAACGCTCGTCGATTCCGCCGCGATGCACGCCCAAGGCGTACCAGTCGGTCGGCGCGAGCTTGATTCGCTTGCCGGGGTGCAGGAAACTCCGAGGCACCCAGGTGGGGGCAAGCCGCAATAACCCCCCGCCCGCGTCCATGGCCCGCTGGAGCATCGAACCCACGTTGTCTCGTTTGGATACGGGTGACGCGCACATATCGATCTTCTCCAGGATGGTAGGATGGATAGGTCTCGTGGAAAACCATCGCGAGCTTGGCGCCCCCAGTCGCGGCCAGGAAAGCGTCGAACGACCCCATGGAGTTTAACTCATTGGCAGACCGTACCGCAAGGCACACGAACATGGTTTTGCCCCCTCCAAGGGCCGACCTTGACGGCAGCCCGTGACACGGCCATCCCCCTGCCGGTTGCTCCTACACAACGTCACCGACACCGGCGTCCGTGAACCGCGAACCGCGAACCGAGCGGATCGACGCGCGGCGGCTTTGTCCAACTCCGCCGGACCGAGTACCCGGCCTTCCTCGACGAACGAAGGACTGAATAGCACGGTCATAAACAGTCGATCCGATGGCCCACTTTCCACCAAACCTCAAGGAGTTGTGTATCCACGACCGTCTCGCCTTCCGAGGCGAACAGGAACAAACGAGGAGAAGCGTAAGCAAGCGATACGTCGGCACACGACAGGCCCACAACCACCATGGGCGATTCTCCCATTTCTCCCCTTCGTCTTCCTGTTTCCGACACTTTCTTGACCGTTAGCGGCGGAATGGAGTGACTCTTGGCTTGACCAGCAATTGTTCGATTTCCTCCAAGGACCGGCCCTTGGTTTCGGGCACGAATGCGACCACGAAAGCGATGATTAGCACGCAAACGGCCGCGAACAAGAAAAACATGACGTGCAGCCCGAACGCTTCGTTCACGACCGGGAAGAACCGCGTCGTCAGGTACGCCGTGAACCACAGGCTCAGGTTGGCCACCGACATCGCAACGCCGCGAATCCGGTTCGGGAATATCTCGGAAAGCATAACCCACGTGACGCTTGCGATCGACGCGGCGTAGGCGCCGATCGAAACCAGAAGCAAGACCAGCACCGCCGGGCCGCTCGGCGCCCGCGAACCCGCCAGCACACCCAGGCCAGTCAAGGCAACGGCCATGACGCCGAGTCCCGCAAAGAGGATCTTCTTCCGTCCCACGCGGTCGATCAGAAGAAGCGGGATGAATGTGCAAGCGAAGTTGATGCACCCGAGCAGCACGGTCTGAAATAACGGACTGGCGAATCGCCCGCCGATTTGCGCGAAAATGCTCGGCGCGAACGTGAGAACCGCGGTCATTCCGGTCATTTGCGAGCCGATGCCGAATACCAGGCCGATGACCATGACAAGCCGCATCTCGGGCCGCAGCACGTCGCTTAAACGCGACTTCCGTTCGCCGGCCAAGGAGGCCTCAATCCTGGAGAACTCCTCGCGAGCCAACGCCCCGTTGCCTTCGGTCTTGGACAAAATGGCCAATGCCTTTTCATGCTGGCCGCGAGCCGCGAGCCATCGGGGGCTCTCGGGAACGGCCAGCAAGGCGACAAAGAACAGCACGGCAAGCGGAGCTTCGGCCGTGAACATCCAACGCCATTGATCGCGATCGAGCCCGACATCGATGGCGTAGTTCGACAACTGGGCGGTAATCACCCCGATCACAATCGCCAATTGATAAAAGGTGACAAGCGTTCCGCGATGGCGAGCCGGCCCGATCTCGGCGACATAAATCGGGGCGATGCCGGCCGCGGCCCCCATGGCGCATCCGCCAATCCAGCGATAGAAGATGAACCAGTGGAAATCGGAGGGGTAGGCAAACGGGGTGATTCTCTCGGCCCATCCGGAGCCAACCGCCGAGATCGCGAAGAGAACGGCCGTGCCCAGCAGAACCGGTTTACGGCCGACTGCATCGGCGAGCCGTCCGGCGGTCGCCGCGCCGATCATGCAACCGATCAGCGCACAGGCGGCAGCCCAGCCTTTGCCATTGGCGTCCAGGGCGTAAAACGCCTGCAGATCGTCGATTGCACCCGAGATGACGGCCAGATCGAAACCGAACAACAGTCCGCCGAGCGTTCCGACAAAACACGCTCCGGCCACGTTGGCCGTCATTCGCCTCGGAACGCTATGTGTGGGGACTGTCGGCATGGTCGTTCGCCGTCGAGCCACGGAGCCTATCGAGCACGGGAAGATCCGATGCGGAGTAAACGTTCACGGGTCCCATGACCATTCTGGATGAGTTTCCCGCAAAGCGGCCTCATGGGTGTTTTCGTTAATATTGAATGTGTTGTCAAGTAGGCGCGGACACGTCTATCGCCTTGGACATGAACGGCTGGATCAGGGTTTTGTTGGCTCTGTGCGGAACCAGAACGAACGAAATGCCGGTCCGCGTCCGTGTACGGTCGGCGTTGCATCGTGGTCTCCTCGTCAACCTTCCTGCGCGCGGTGCCCGATACGATTAGGAATATCTGGTCGGATCAGCGTGGAGCAAGGCCCGGAGGCTCGGACGATGCCGACCCTCCGGATCTTGGTGGAATCAGAGCAGGTTCACGACTCGCTCGGCCAAGCCCTTCTCGCCCAGCACGACGTTGAGTTTGCTGTTGGTGGCGACTTTCTCCAGAACCTCGAGTTCCCGGAGCCGCATGAGCGTCGGGTTGCCTTCCAACAGTTTGGCCGTGTTGACCTGGCTCCGCATGGCCGCCGTCTCCTCGCGGCGCGCGATCAGGTTGGCTTCGGCCGCCTTCTTCGCCTCCGTGACACGGTTCATCAGATCCTTCATGTCGCCCGGCAGGATCACGTCGCGGATACCCAGCGAGACAACCTCAAGACCCAATGCGTAACCGTTCACACCCTGGGAAGCAGTGAGGGGGCCGATTGATGGTTGAGGTGGGATTCGACGGCGGTGGTCACGAAGGTGAAGACGTTGCGGTTTTGCTGGCGGCAGGTCTCGATGACCGTCAGCATGGTCTCGACGAAGCGGCTGCCTGCCGCGCTCTGCGTTCCGAACGACAACTTTCGCCAAATCACGGCATGACGCAACGAACGCTCGCCCGCATTGTTGGTCGGCTCGACTCCTTCGTGTCGCAAGAACGTCCACAGCCACGGGCGATGTTCGTACAATTCCCGGCACGTGCCTCGCGTGCCGGCATGACCGCATTGGGTGCCGCGCAGCAGCAAGCGTTCCACCTTTCGGCGTACCGGAGCCATCCGACGCACCAGCGCCGCCCGCGAAATCCTGCCATGCCGATAATCGGCCCAATGCTCGAACAACTCGCACGTGGCCGCGCGCAGGCGTTCTCCCTGCCACTTCGCCCGCTTGTCGCCCGACTCGATCATTGCTTGAAAATCCCGCTTCAGGTGCGCCCAACACCATTGCAGTCTGCCCACTTGCCAATACATCTTGGCCCGATCGCAGGTCACGATGCCGTGGAACTTCTCGGTCAGGAAAACGCCGAGCGCCGTCGCCTCGCGGGTGGCGCGGACTGCGAACACTGTGAATGCTCGGGCCACGAACGTCCACAGCCACGCCTTGCCGCCAGCTTCCTTGGTTCCCGTTTCGTCGATGTTCAGGTGCTCTTGCGTCGGCAGTTCGGCGGCCAACTCCTGATACGACGGCCGCAACGCTTGGGTCACTTGGTTTTGGAGTTTCACCGTCAACGCCGGACAACACGGCTGGCCGAGCAACATACCGAGGAAGTCGGCCGTCCGCCGTTTGCTCTGGCGATAGTAGGCCATCAACAGCGCGACGAAAGCCATCAAATGCGGCCCCGACTGGCCCTGCGGCACGCCCGGAGGCAGGTCCGCACAGCTTTTTTCTCCACAACAGGGACACGCCAGACGATGGCGTTGGTATTCGGTCACGATCGGCTTGATCTCGGGCAATTCCCAGACCTGATGCCGCAGCGGTTCCGGGTCGCTGCCCGAGAGCTTCGTGCCGCAACGTCGGCACTCGGTCGGTCGCAGCTTCTGCACGTCGTCGCACTCGTTGGTTGGAATCAGCGGTCGTTCGTGTTTCTCATGGCCGGGCTGCCCGCCACGTTTCTTTTTGGATTTTCGCTTCGGCGGTTGTGGCCGGTTGTGCGGATGTTGCGTGCTGGGCGGCAGCGAGGAGTTCTGGGGCATTTTGCCCTTCACCTGCCGTTCCAACTCCTCAATCCGAGCTTCCAGCTTCGCAATCTGACCCAGGAGCAATCCCACGAAGCCCCGCACTGCCGGGGTCATTTCGGCTTCGAGTTCGGGCGGAATCGTGATGGACCCGATCTTCAAGGACGACATGGTGTATGTCGTCCTCGAAAACGGCGTTCATGTCCAGATCAATTTACCCAAAAAACGCCCCCCAGGGTGTGAACGGTTACGCCGCTGTCGCTGCTTTTCGGCCGGTCGGCCCAGTCGGCAGTGCCCCCCGACCGACCGGTGTTCTGATTCACCAGTCTCGCCTGGCTCGCGACATTCCGGCCCATCACCCTCACCGACCAGCCATCAGCAGATCGACGGCCACCTCGGCCCGGTCCAGGTCTCCCGCATCGCGGCGATTGGTTTGCCGCCGGGCCACCATGCTCGACCAGCCCGCGTGGCGGTTTAATAGGCTCGTCTGTTCTAGGGCCGGGCCGTATTCTTCGGCCAGAGCGGTATCAAGAGCGGCTGTTGAGAATTCGGACGGCGTTTCGATCAGTAACCCTTCAGGCGAGCGAGGGTCCGGCGAGCGAAGGGAGTAAGCCCTCTGCTGCCCACCAAGTCCGCCCAGCCGATGGACCGCCTGAATCCGCTGTCGAGCCACGGGCAGATTGCCGATGGGCAGCGGA
>DOEZ01000060.1 GCA_003532715.1 Planctomycetaceae bacterium | reverse complement strand
CCACGAGCTGCGCACGCCCCTGAACAGCATTCTCGGGTTCAGCGACGTGCTGGTCGCCATCGACTCGCTCAACGACAAACAGCGGCGTTACGTCCAGAACATCCAGAAATCGGGCCGAACCCTGCTCGACATGATTAACGATATTCTCGATCTGGCGAAAATGGAGAGCGGCCGGTTCGAGATTCGATCGGCGACTTTTTCCGTCGAACAGGTCGTCGGGGCCCAGTGCGACATGGCGCGGCCGTTGGCCGAAAAGAAAAACATCGACCTGGTCGCCGAGATCCAGTCGGGATTGCCCCCCTTGCACCAGGATCAAGGGCGCGTGCAGCAGATTCTCAACAACCTGCTCTCGAACGCGATCAAATTCACGCCCGAGGGCGGCCGCATCAAAGTCGCCGCCGGACGAAACGAGGCCGACGAACTGATTTTACAGGTCTCCGACACGGGCGTGGGCATCGCCGCCGAGGAACTCGACGTCATCTTCCAGAAGTTCCGCCAAGGAGGCGGCAACGTGTTCAACGACGGCGACGCCATGACGCGAGAATACTCCGGCAGCGGCTTGGGACTGTCGATTGTCCGCGAACTGTGCAAGCTGCTCGGTGGCGAGGTCTCCGTCGAAAGTCGGCTCGGGCACGGCAGCACGTTCACGGTCCACCTGCCATGGACCTTGACCGAGCAGCCGCGCCTCGACTCGCCCCTGTCCGAGGAATTCGACAAATTCGTTCAGGTGCGAGTCGGACGACTGCGAGGCAAACCCGAAATGGTCCCACAGCCGACAACGGCCGATTGACCGCCGACGGCGATCACTCCTCTTGTTCCGGCCCCGTCTCGCGCTGAAGCCGCTCCATCATCTCCTGGAGTCGCTGCAGACGTTGATTCATCTGATCCATCCGTTGTTCGATTCGATCGCGAGCCGACGGTCTTGGTTGCCCCTCGACCGGAGGCCGTGCCTCGCCGGCTGGCGGCCGCGCCTCGTCCGCCGGCGGCCTTGCGCCGTCGGCCGGCGACCGACGCAATTGCCAGTTGGGGAGAAAATCAAGCTGCGGCGCCGCCGCATCCGGTCCGATCACCATCCCGTGCAACATTCGTTCGACGTGCGGCCGGATGTCGTCGGGCAACTGCTCAATGCCCTTTTCATCGACCTTCCATTCCTCGTCGCCCCGCTTGACCGTGATTTGCGTCGGCTCGTCGCCTCGTTTCATGATGGTGATGCTCATGCCGCCGGGCAAGGTCGGATGGATCAACACGTCGGGCGGCAAAATCATGCCCGGATGCATGAACCGCAGCCGCATCGACGGCCGCGCGCCACGCGGATGCGTCCGCTCGAACCATTCGAGGACGCGGTCCAACTCGGGATAGGGCGGCGCGATGCCGGCCGAACCCTCGGCCGCTTCGGGCGACTTCGAATCGGGGTTCTCCTCGGGCGTAACCTCGATGGTCGTCTGCTTCGCCTGGCGAACCACGACGAACTTCACGCTCTTGCCCTCGGCCGCCTCGATAACTTCGATCAGATCGCCCACGTTCGCCAACGGCCGTTCGTTCCCCGATACCAAGATGTCGTGGCGTTCCAAACCCGCCTTGGCCGCCGGACTCGCGGGCAGCACCTCGAGGACGATCACCCCTTGCTTGTCCGGCAAACTCAATTGGTGCCGAATGGCGTCGGGAATCGGCCCGTGGCAACTGACCCCGATTCGGTACTTCGGCCGCTTTACCCGCGCGGGATTGACGTCCTGCAATAAGACGGTCCCCGGACGGCCGTCCCGCGGCGCCCCGGACAACCGCATGCTGCCCGGTTGAGGCTGTGGCACGACTTCCGGAGTCGGGGGTTCTCGTAGGGGAACGACCTGAAAATCTTCGGAATCGTCCAAGACGGATTCGTTCGACTGCCCCGCCGGCCCGGCCAACGCCACCGAAGCCACCAAGATGCCGACCGCCGCCACGAGCTTCACGGACCAAACATGATTCTTCATTGCTTCTCCTCCTTTGGTTCGAGAGAACAAACCAACGCAATCGCTATTGATAACTCGGATAGAGTGCCTGGCGTACGTCGAGTTGATCAACCGGCACGAGGAGCCGCCGCCCGTCCTTCAGTTGGAAAGGAATCAACTGCCGCGAAAGTTCGACGTCGTGGCCGGCTTCACGCAACGCCTGGGTCACTTCCTGGGGAATCACCGACGGAAGCCCTCGCAGCCATTGCTCGTCGAGCCGGTCGCGCGAAACGGCCGGCAAGCCATACGTGTGCTGCTTGCCGTCGGTCCCCCTGCCCGAAAGACCAACCAAGTGAATGCCTGATTCCTCGCCATCCGACGTCTGATCAACCAGGGGCATCGGCGCTCCAATCGGTCCGAAACCGGGCAACTCCGTCCCGATCGTGGCGTAGGTCGCGGGCCCCGGGCCTTGTCGCCGCATGTCCTGGGCCAACGACGTCAGACCGATCGCCAGCAAAAAACTGGCGGCCATGCCCAGCAACGTCGTCACGTAGTCCTGTCGGCGACGCCGGGCCGGCGGCGCGACTTGCGTCGCGATCGATGCGGCCGTTTCCTTAACGGCTGGCGCGCGAGAGAAGGCGGCCATCGCCTCGCTCCACGATTGGGCCTCGAGAAAAGCCAACGCGCATCGACGCCAGCCGCCCGGCCGGTCGTCCAAAGTCGAAAGCAGTTCGCGGCGGCGCGATTCGTCCAATTGACCGTCGACCAACAGGTCGAACAAATGATCCTCGGCGGGCGGAGTCTGGGTGTCGTTCGGTTTCATCGCTACTTTTCGATCACTTCCAACGTGGTGAGTTCATTTCTCAGTTTTTGACGTGCCCGGTGCAATCTCGCCTCGACGGCGCTTTCGCTGATTCCCATTTTTTCGGCCAGTTCACGATAGCTCCAGTCCTCGGTGTACTTCAACAGCAACAACTCGGCGTCGCGTCGCGGAATTCGCTCGATCGCCTTGCGAATCAACTGCCGCCGCTCGTCGGCCAACAGCCACCCGAGAGGGTCTTCCTCGCGGTGGTCTTGTTCGCGGGGTTGATTCCGTTCGGCGTAGCGATCGGTCAACTTGCGGCGACGGCCTTGTTTCCTCCGGTACAGAAGCGATTGGGTCACGGCCAGACGATACAACCAGGGGGCCACTTTGGCCGCGTCGGCGATCGGAGCCTGCTGGCGGACCGCCGCCATCGACACCTCCTGCATCACCTCGTCGACCCCTTCGTAGTCGCCCACCCGGGCAAATACGATCGTCCGCAACCACCGGTCATGCTCGGCGAGCACGGCCGGCCAGTCGATTTGCAGCGACTGGGCCACCTCGGGGGGGTGAGGGGCTGATTGCGATCGATTCATGGCCATGAGTAATGTTTCCGAACTCGGAAGAATCTTGCGACCGGACCAAAAAACGGTCATATCGGCCATCCGTTGGCCGACACGGATGGGGAGCGTGCTGGGTTACCCCCCATGATACCCGTGTCGGCCGCATTTACCATCGAACGTCGATGTTTAGTCCATATCGACGCGTCCAATCGCTCCCAGCCTGCCCGTAAGACATCAAGCCATTCTGTAGGGTGGATAATCCTGTAGATGTAGATCGAGCTCCGCGAGCCCCACCAACGCCAATCTATCCCGCCGGCGCACCATACCCTCTGCAAATAATTCGCTAAAATGAAACTTCTATCGCCCCAAATTCCCGCTGCTTTCGTCTTCGACCCCCGCCGATTGACCATGTCAAAGCATACTACGCACAACCGACTTGCATGGATCGATCGTGAACTGGATACCTTCGAGGAGGGGGGCGTTCGGCGGCATCTTCGGACTCGCAAGGGCGTCCAAACCGCCCAGGTCGAAATCGATGGCCGCTCGTGCATCAGCTTCGGATCGAACGACTACCTCGGTCTGGCCGCCGATCAACGCCTCTCGGACGCCGTGGCCGACGCCCTGCAAACCGAAGGCTGGGGAAGCGGCGCGAGCCCCCTGCTGGCCGGTCACGCCGCGGGCCACCGTCGGCTCGAACAACGCCTGGCCCAGTTCGAGGGGACCGAGGCCGCGCTGCTGTGTACCTCCGGCTTTGCCGCCAACTCGGGCTGCATCGCCGCCCTGGTCGGCCCCGGCGACGTCGTCTTCACCGATCGCAAGAACCACGCCAGCCTGTTGGACGGGTGTCGCCTCTCGCGCGCCGACACGCGCGTCTACCCGCACAACGACACGGGCGAACTCGGCCGGCTTCTCGGCCGGGCGTCGACCTATCGCCGGCGGTTGATCGTGACCGACACGCTCTTCAGCATGGACGGCGACTTGGCGCCGCTGGCGGAGTTGGCCGACTTGGCCGAGCGGCACGACGCCATGTTGATGGTCGACGAGGCCCACGCGACGGGCGTATTCGGGGCGCGCGGCCGAGGCGTGGCCGAAATGCTGGACGTCGAACATCGCGTCGACGTCCGCGTCGGCACGCTGAGCAAGGCGCTCGGTTCGATCGGCGGTTTTGTCGTCGGCAGCCGCTCGTTGGTCGAATGGTTGGTCAACCGATCGCGGCCGTACATCTTTTCGACCGCCATGCCCGCGGCGGCCGCCGCCGCGTCGATCGCCGCGCTGGACATCGTCGACGCCGAGCCGGAGCGCCGCGCAGGACTGCTCGCGCGGGCCGAACAACTTCGTCGTCGCGTGGTCGAACAGGGCTGGAACACGGGTGGCTCGGCCAGCCAAATCATCCCGCTGGTCGTGGGCCGGCCGGAACTAGCCGTGCGGTTCTCCGGACAACTCGATCGGCAAGGTTTCTACGTACCGGCCGTGCGTCCACCAACCGTGCCCGAGGGCGAATCGTGCCTTCGACTCAGCTTGACCTGGAACCACACCGAGGAGATGATCGACCGGCTCGTCGCCGCGCTAGGCAAACTTCACGACGACAAAACCGAACCCCGAGCGTAAGCGANNCGAAAGTAGCGGATGGTCGTGGATGGCTTCACGCGCGGATTCCCGCTGGTTCTTTCGATTCGTGTCGATTAGTGATAATCAGTGTTCCCCAAACAGCCGTGATTCCTTTTTCTCTCACAGAGACACGAAGACACGGAGAAGTACTGCGGGGACGGTTTCCAAGAGTAAAGCCTCGTTCTCTCCTCTTTTCCCTTTCTCCCCTTTCCCCTT
>DOEZ01000639.1 GCA_003532715.1 Planctomycetaceae bacterium | reverse complement strand
TCTACAAGAACTACGACCCCCGGGCTACCCTCATCAAGGAGGTCGCCCACCGCCTCGTCGAGAAGTATGCCGCCCACGACCCCATGCTCGAGTTGGCCTACGAACTCGAAGAGATCGCCGTGTCCGATCCGTACTTCGTCGAGCGAAAGCTCTATCCGAACGTCGATTTCTACTCGGGCATCATCTATCGAATCATGGGCATACCGAAGAACATGTTCACCGTCCTGTTTGCCCTCGGACGCCTGCCCGGCTGGATCGCACACTGGCGAGAGATGCACCTGTCACCCAACAAACGGATTCACCGGCCCCGGCAACTCTACACGGGCCATTCCGAACGCGAGTTCGTTCCGCTGATAAAACGCTAGTCATGTAGGATCGAGATGTAGGGTGGGTCGAGNNCCCTACCTCATTCGACGTCCAACGTGCCATTCGGGCTCACCCGGAGATGCCGGTGGCACGCAACCACCACCTCCGAACGGCGTTTTCGTGACCTGCTGGGACGTATTCGCCCTCAAAGTTTTACTAACCGTCAATCCTTCCATCTTCCGTAGACTCTACGCTCGCGCGGCCTTGCCAAGTTTTCCAACCATCCGACTCCCAAACGGTCGATGAGGTACATGAGGCGAATTATAGCGCCGGCTCCAATTGCGCGCGTTGAGACGGTTGTCCGAGACCAGGATGGCTCGAACAACGCGTTGGCGCGGACGAGCGAAGCAACCGATTTCGACCTTATTTGCGGAAGGATGTTAAGGTGAGAACCCATTTCCTCTCAGTGGCCGGACTGTCCCTCGCCATCGTGTTGGGACTCACCGTCCAAAGTTCTGCCGAATCGATCATCTACCTGAGCCCGTCCCAGACGCTTGACCTCGGCGTGCAGAAGCCTACCCAGCAGTCGCCCGTGGTGTCGAGCGTCGCATTGAGTCCAACGGGCCAATTCATGGCTACCGTCGGCGACGACCACCTGGTTCGCATCTGGGACGTTCAACAAGGCACGGTCGTTCACCAATGGGCCGGTCACGGCGACTGGGTGCGCGCCGTCGCCTTCAGTCCCGACGGACGACTACTGGCCACGGCCGGCGACGATCGGCGCGTGCGGCTGTGGGACATCGAGTCCGAGTCGCCCTTGCAGTCGATTTCGACGCCGCGAACGGTCGCGCGATCCTTGACTTTCAGTCCCGACGGCCAGTTTCTGGCGGCCGGCGGCTTCGGTCCCGAGGTCGTTCTGATTCACGTTTCGGACGGCCGGTTGGAGCGAACCCTTCAAAGTCCCGGCGGCGACGTCCACGTCCTCGCGTTCTCGCCCGACGGCAAACAACTCGCCGGGGCCGGACGTTCGGGCACCATTCGCGTTTGGGACTCCGGCATGCAGAGCCGCGACCTGGCCGGACACGGCCGCCGCGTTCGGGCATTGGCCTACTCGCCCGATGGCAAACTGCTCGCCTCGGCCGGCGACGAACGCGAAATCCGGCTTTGGGACGCCACGAACGCAACGCCCTTGGCCAAGTTCCCCAGACACACCAGCATGATTCTCTCCCTCGTGTTCTGCTCCGACTCGCTCGTTGCTTCAGGAGGAAGCGACAACGTCATTCGACTCTGGAGCTTGCAAGATCGGCGCGAAGCCTACTCCCTACAAGGCCACACCGGATCGGTAACGGCCCTGGTATGGAATCCCACTAGCCGAGCCTTGCTCTCGGGGAGCTTCGACACCACGGTCCGCCTGTGGCAACTCGACCAAGAAGCCACCAATCGCGTTTCCCAAAGCCCAACCAGGCCACTCGGAAACTGAGAGCATATAACAGCGACATCAGACTACCATTCCACACGTTCATGACACGGAGGTTGGTTGTGGACTTGCTAAAAAGAATCTCGCGACGACAAAACAAATTCCGTCGGACCCGAACCAGCGACACGGTCGACCGGACCGCCACGTGGCTGCGACGCTGCCGTTTCGAACAAATGGAGCCGCGGCAAATGCTGGCCGCCGATCTGGTGCCCATCGAAGTCGGCATGGTTTATCTCGAAGACGGGAAGAGCGACGACCTGTTCCCCGATCAGTTCGAGATTACCTTCAGCGGCGGAGCGCCGGGAAGCCAACTCACCGAGTTGATCCTCCAGTTGGACAAGAACTCCAACGGCCGACGCGATGACGGCGAATGCTTCTTCGACATCGAATCCGGCGGCGACGGCGTCTACGGACACGACGGCCTCGCCATCGTCGAGCAAAACGGCTTCGACGTTCTCGGCTTCTGGGTCGAGGACGGCGGAGACACGCTCCGAATGACATTCTCGGGATTCGAGGCCGGCGAGCGGCTCGTCTTCAGCATCGACGTCGACGAGCAGGGCTTCCTCGGCGCCAACGCCGTGGCCGAGGGCGCCGAACTCGAAGGCTCGCGCATGGTCGCCACCTTCGTCGCCGCTCACCATGAAGACGTCACCGGCGTCGACATGTTCCTCGACTTCTACGACCACAAGCTCGAAAATTCCGATCTGAACCTCCCGCCCGACCGCTATGCGCCCGAACCGCTCGAATCCCGCGCCGTCTACACGGCCGGCGTGTTCTTCTCGGTCACGCAGACCCCCCTGCCCATCACGCTCGGCGGAACCGTCTTCGAAGACCTCGACATGGACCTCGTCCGAGATTCGGGCGACATGGGTCTCGGCGGCGTGACGCTCACTCTGTACGAATTGGTCGACGGCGCCTACGTGGCGACCGGCATGAGCACCGTAACCAACGCCTCGGGCCATTACGAGTTCACCGGACTCCTGCCGGGCACCTACCGCGTCGTCGAGACTCAGCCCTCCGGCTACCTGAGCGTCGGCGCGATCGCCGGAACCGTCGACGGCGGCACCCGAGGCACGGTCCAAACGGTCGATGTCCTCACCGAAATCACGCTTCTCGGCGGCGAGGATTCCATCCGCAACGACTTCGCCGAAGTCCGACCGGCCAGCCTCAGCGGCCATGTCTATCACGACGCCAACAACAACGGCGTCTTCGAGGCCGGCGAGCAAGCCATCGCCAACGCCCTGGTTCGCGTCAGCCCGGCGGGCTCCAGTTCGGTCATCGAAGTCCGCACCGATGCAACCGGCTACTGGTACGTCGGCAACCTGATGCCCGGCGGATACTTCGTCACCGAAGTCACCCCCGACGGCTACCTCGACGGACTCGACGCGCCCGGAACGGCCGGCGGAACGGCCCACAACCCGGGCGACCGCATCGACGGCTTTACCCTGACGGCCGGCATGGCCGCCCAGAACTACGACTTCGGCGAACTGATGCCCGGCGGCCTGTGCGGCTACGTCTACGTCGATTCCAACAACAACGGCATCCGCGAGCCGGGCGAACGCGGAATCGCCGGAGTACAGCTCATCCTCTTGGACCAATACGGCAACGAGACGGGCCGAACGATCCTCACCAACGAGGACGGCCGCTACTGCTTCAATAACCTCGAACCCGGCACGTACGGCATCCGCGAGATTCACCCGACGCAATATGCCGACGGACTCGACACGCCCGGCACCCTTGGCGGCGTCGCCCACAACCCGGGCGACCTGCTCGACCAAATCGTCGTCGGCAGCGGCCAGCGCGGCGTCGAAAACAACTTCGGCGAACTCGAGTTCACCGGC
>DOEZ01000258.1 GCA_003532715.1 Planctomycetaceae bacterium | reverse complement strand
TGCCCCCTTGCTTCTTCCACGGCCCCTCGGCCATGGCGAGCTTCAGCTCCGGCGGCGAAGTGGCGATCAGTCTGTTGCCCAAGAGCACGCCGTCCAGCGGCACGACCAGGGGCACCACGCGGCGTAGCGACGACCGAGGGGCGAGTCGATGCGGCGCGAGCGGATAACGAACATCGAGATTGCACATGCCGATCCGCGGCGACCCCAGCGCGACCTGAATCTGCACCGAGCCGTTTCCGTCGGGCGATTCGGCCGTCGGGATTCGCGTCAGGTTCGCCCGCGACACAATCTGACCGTCCACTCGAAACTCGAGTTGGTCCGACTCGGCCAATTCTCGCGACACTCGCAACATCAAGACGTCGCGTGGTTCGTAGTCGATCTTGTAGGCGAAACGCTGTTTGACCTGTCCCGCCTCGGCGTCGAGGTTGACAAGCGTCGTCGAACGAACGGCGATTTCGCGAGCATGGATCTCGTGCCGCGCGACGAAGACGGCCGTCGCCGGATCGCCGCGAAAGAACATCGGCGTCTGCTGGTGCCTTGGCACCGTCATGGGCGGCGACGCCTGCTGGCGAAGTAGCCCCCTGGTGGCGTCGGCCTCCACCGTCAACTGCACGTTGTCCTCCGGGACGATCACGATCGCCGCCGGGCTCGAGGCGGCTCCGAGAGGTCGCGGAAACGTCAACTCCAGCGTTTCATCCTCGGCCTTGACGCGACGGCGGGCGCGGAGTGTGACCTCCATTCGGCTCGAAGAGGGACGCAACAACGGAATGGACAGCATGCCCGAGTCGTCTTCCATCACCTTGTCGATCGCGACGAGGTTGTCGGGACCTATTTCGTCGTATTCCCAACCCGCTAAATCCACGTCGAGCACGCGGACCTTCTTTCCGCGGACGCTGTAACGAAGCACCGTGGTAAGCTGTATTTGCTCAGCGCCCACCACCAGTACGTATTGTGGCTCGACGCTCACTCGCGTCCTACTCGGCGCGATCCGCGCCAACAGCGAACCGGGAACCGTCGCGTACTCGAATCCGGCGACGATATCCTCGTTCGAGAGTGTTTCGGGCAACTCGTCGGTTTGCCGGACTCCCCATTGAGGATCGAATAGGGCCTCGAGATCGTCGGCAACCTGCACGGCCAGATGACCCCACTGCCGAGCCGCTCCGACGACCGAAAAACCGGCCATTTCGACCCACTTCCCAAACATCGATTCGTCGAGCGTGCGACGCGCCGCGAGATGAAGGGTCACGGGACCCACGGTCTTCTCGCGAAGCCGGACCTCGACGATCCGACCGCCGACGTCCGATGCATCCGCTTCGCTCGCCGAAACGACGCGGTGCTCCGCAGCGCTGCTCGGCAACAACTCGGCCTCGGCCGGCAGGCGAACCTGAACGCGGTCGAAGGTTCCGCCATGGCCGCGTACTCGCAATGCGGCCTTCCATTCGATCCCCCGTGAGTCGATCACCGCAAGTATCTCGCCCGACGACTCCAGGACGGCGGGACTGGCGGCCGGACATGCCTCGGGCTTGCGCCAGCTCAACTCGAAGTCGCCCCGAAACCCTTGAACGTTCAGCTCGGTCTTCTCGCCGTTTTCGACCGGCGAGGTCTTCACCAGGGTCCCGTCCGACGCGGTCGCCGCGGCCCCGGCCACGGGGACGATCAGCCTCAATTCCGACATCGTCGCCGAGGGAACGGCCAAACGCAGGGCCGCCTGATCGCCAACGGAAGTCAGCGGCGCGAGAACCTTCAAGGTCAGTCGATGACTGCTGTTCGCCTCCCCCTCGAATCGGACTGCATAGCCACCGCTGTCCTCTTCGTGGAAAATCAACGGAGTTCCCTTGCCGGTGTACTCCGGATCGCCGTCGATCACGACTTGGCCAAGGGCCAACGGTATGCGGAAGGTCCCGTTTTCTTGAAACGCCACTTCAAACGAAATTGTGAGTCTCGCGAGATGATCCTCAGTCTGGCCGTCAACGGCCAACTTCCGGATGACATATCCGGCGTGCGGCGATTCCTGCTCGAGATGGTGCAATTGATTGTACGCGAGCAGAAATTCCTCGAGCGTAAACCCGAATGCGGGTCGGAGTTCGCCCTGAGCATCCTCCAGATAGTACAGCGGCGGCCGGACTTCCTCGATCTCCGAAACGTCTCGTGAAACGGTCTTTTCGGGAGCAGCCGCAGCCGAAGTGGGTGGAAGATCCTGGGCGCGAGCCAACCCGGCCAGAAGCAATGCAAGACAGGTTCCGATGATGGTCGGCCGGTGCATGATAGGGGCTCGTCGCGCGGCTACGAGAATGGCGGTCCGCAAGCCGTATCACGGCGAATGCGGCCTAACCGACTCTGATGTCCGCAGTCCCAAGTGGTTCCGAAAAGTGAAAAGGGGCGAAATGGAACGTCCACCGTTCGCGGCAACCGGCCCTCGCAAGGAGGCCCTCGGCGTCCCGCGAACCCAGCGGCACGTACGCACTCCACGGTATCCAGTGTAATCAGCGTCGTGGCAAACCTGAAGCGTCAAACTGGCAAGGTTTCTACGGACGATGGGCAAGTATGGATCGAAATGACCCTGCCGTGGAGTGGGTACCTGATTCTGTTGGTCAAACGGCCTAGCGGCACGCATCTAGTCGTCGGAGGGGGTCGACATGGTTCCCACCAGTAATCGGGCAATTTCTTGATGTAGCGAGGCCGTTGCGGCGACGAGGAACTGTCCCGACCACGGATCGAGCAAACTCCCATTGGGCGCGGAGACCTCGCCGCCTGCTTCGCCGACCAGCAGCGAGCCGGCCGCCATGTCCCAGACTCTCGTCGAGTAGGACCAGGCTGCGTCAAAGCGTCCCGCGGCGACGTACGCCATGTTCAACGCGGCCGATCCGGTTCGCCGCACGCCCTGGAAGTGGGCAACCGCTTTGAGAAAAGCCCGTAAATCGGGCGAGTCTTCGTTCACACGGGGGGGAAAGCCGATTCCGGTGAGTGCATCCGACATACGTCCAATCCGGCTGGTTCGGATGGGCCGGCCGTTCAGGCAGGCCCCCTCGCCACGAACGGCCGAAAAGAGCTCATCACGCAGCGGGTCAAATACTCCGCCCACGAGCAGATCCCGACCGTGAAGCAATGCCAAGGAGACACTGAAGTGGGGTACCCCGTGGGCATAGTTGGTCGTGCCATCCAAGGGATCGACCACCCAGCAGTAGCCTTCCTTCGAGACAGACCGAGGGTTGCCGGCAGTCTCCTCCTCGCCTACCACCTTGTGCTCGGGGAACGCGTTACGGATGAGATCGACGATGATGCGTTCGGCCGCGATATCCGCATCGGTCACCAAGTCAGACGGCGCTTTCTGCCGGACGTCGACATTGCCAAGTTTATTGATCAACATTTTTCCAGCGGCTCGTAGTGCCCGCTGGCATGTTTCGATATAGCTAACCATTTGATTTGCAAGAGTTTAGAAAGTTACTTGTTGTTTCCGATGACGTTGACACGATTATAGGGCGGAAGGTAATGAGCGAGAAGAGCATCACTACTCCATGGAGGGGTGTGCTTTTTTTTCCACAAAAAAACGCATTTGTGGGGAAAGAACACTGGACATCCAAGAAGAACTTGTTATCATCAGGTTTGAGCAGTAGGGTGTGCCTTCGGTTGTCGCAAGACCTCTCTGGCTACATCTTTTGCCGAGCGGATTTTTTCGAGTTTGGTATCATAACAGAGGTATTGCGGCAAAATTGGCCTCTTCTCTGTTCCGGCCCCGCCGTTTCGCTTCGAACGCGAGCGGCGGGGTTTTTTTGTTACCCTCCAGGTTGGCGGCAACCGGTTCGCCGCTTCGACTCCAGACCCTAATGGTTGATTTCTTCAAGGAAGGCTCGTGAGCGACATCTTCATCACTCCAAACTTCGTACTACAGAATGATACGGCGGTCGAACTCTATCACGAGTATGCCCGCGATCTGCCCATCGTCGATTACCACTGCCACCTGTCCCCCGCCGAAGTCGCCGACGACCGACGGTTCGAGAACCTGTCTCAGATTTGGCTGGCGGGCGATCACTACAAGTGGCGAGCGATGCGTGCCGCCGGCGTCGACGAGCGGTACGTCACCGGCGAGGCGTCCGACTGGGAGAAGTTCGAGAAATGGGCCGAAACCGTTTCCAAGACCATTCGGAATCCACTCTATCATTGGACCCATCTTGAACTGAAGCGGCCCTTCGGCATCAGCGACCGATTGCTGTCCGCCGGGACGGCGCGGTCGATTTGGGACGAGTGCAACGCGAAACTGGCCGAGGACGGGTTTTCGGCTCGCGGCATCATGAAACAAATGAACGTCGTGCTCGTCTGCACGACCGACGACCCCACCGACACCCTTGAACATCACGCGCGTTTGCGCGACGATCCGTCGTTCGAAATCCAGGTGCTTCCCGCGTTCCGTCCCGACCGGGCAATGGCCGTCGAGTCGCCCGAGTCGTTCAACGCCTGGGTCGATAAGCTGGCCGAAAGCAGCAACATCGACATTAAGGACCACGATACGTTGCTCGAAGCCATTCGCAATCGTCATGACTATTTCCACGACGCGGGATGTCGTCTCTCCGACCACGGCGTCGAGACGATTCCCTTCGTCGAGTTCGATGCTTCGGATGTTGTCGCCGTCTTTCGTCGGATTCGCCGGGGAAACGAACTCCGACGCGAGGAGGTCCGTCTGTTCAAGTCGGCCATGCTACACGAGTTCGCGCTGATGGACCACGAAAAAGGCTGGGTTCAGCAGTACCACTTCGGCGTCATGCGGAGCAACAACACCCGCATGTTCCGACAGATCGGACCCGACGCGGGCTTCGATTCGATCGGCGATTTCGCCGTCGGTCCCGAGATGGTCCGCTTCTTCGACCGGCTCGATCGCGACGATCGTCTGGCCAAGACGATTCTCTACAACATCAACCCCGTCCACAATGAACTCGTCGCGACGGTTATCGGCAGCTTTCAGGACGGCCGGACGCCGGGCAAGATGCAGATGGGAAGCGGCTGGTGGTTCCTCGACACCAAGGACGGAATGGAAAAACAACTCAATGCTCTGTCCAACGTGGGCCTGTTGAGCCTGTTTGTCGGAATGCTGACCGACAGCCGTTCGTTTCTTTCCTACACCCGGCATGAGTATTTCCGGCGAATTCTCTGCAACCTGCTCGGTGCCGAGATCGAACAGGGCCTCATTCCCCGAGACATGGAACTAATCGGAACGATGGTGCGCGATATCTGCTACCGTAACGCCGTCCGCTACTTTGGCTTCGATCTGCCCGAGAATCCTTGACGGCCGTCGCCTCGCGTCACGCGACACGATGGGCGTCGGACTTCGCGCGGGCCACTCCGTTCGCTGACGGCGGGAATCGCGGGGTTTCTCTCCGCCGAGGCGATCTTGCCAAGGATACCTCCCCGGAAGGACGACCTTTGCACGGATCTTGCCCCTTCGTTATCATGGAAGGCACGGGCAACTCGAACGCCCGTACCGGCCAACCTTCCTCCATTCTCACGAGGTTCCCGCCATGAATGAAAACCCCGTTTCTGCCTCTTCCTCGCGTCGCGCATTCTTCAAAAAGTCGGGCATCCTGGTGGCAGGCACAACCTTGGCGGCCTCCTTGGCTCGAACCGTCCACGCGGCTGAGGACAACACAATCAAAGTGGCCCTCGTCGGATGCGGCAAACGGGGCACGGGCGCGGCCGTCAACGCGCTGGCGACGAAAGGCCCGACCAGGTTGGTTGCCATGGCCGACGCATTCGCCGTTCGGGTCAACTCAAGCCACGGACAGCTTGCCAAGCGGTTCGGCGACCAGATGGAAGTGCCCGACGAAAGTCGTTTCGTGGGTCTCGACGCGTACCGCAAGGCGATCGACGTGGTTGGTCCCGGCGGCGTGGTCATCTTGGCGACTCCGCCCGCATTCCGGCCCTTGCATCTTGAATACGCCGTCGAAAAGGGCTGCCACGTATTCATGGAGAAGTCGTTCGCGGTCGATGCGCCGGGCGCTCGGCGCGTGCTGGCCGCGGGAAAGATCGCCGACGAAAAGAATCTCAAGATAGTCGGCGGACTGATGACGCGCCATTGCCGCCCCGTGATCGAGGCAATTCGGCGAATTCACGACGGCGAGATCGGCGAGATCATCAGCGCTTCGGCGTATCGCATGCACGGACCGGCCCCTTACCCCACGCCTCGCGACGGGGCGAGCGAACTGGCGCATCAGATTCGTAACCCCAATTGTTACACTTGGCTGTTTGGCTCGTTCATGCTCGATTGGCTCATCCATAGCCTGGACGTGGCCTGTTGGGCCAAACAGGCATGGCCGATCTCGGCCCAGGGACAAGGCGGCCGACAAGTCCGCAAGGAACCCGACCAGATGTTCGACCACTACGCGGTCGAGTACACGTTTCCCGACGGCACCCTGCTCATGGCGCAAGGGCGTCACATGAACGGTTGCTACCAGGCCCGGTCCGTGCCTGTCCACGGCACCCGTGGATCAGCCATTTTGGGCGAGAACTACCAGAAGACGGCCCTTTATCGCGGCTATTTGCAGACGAGAGATCAGGTTACTTGGCGATACCGCGGTCCCGCACTCAATGCCTATCAGGTGGAACACGACCACCTGTTCCACGCCATTCGCCACGACGAACCGTGCAATGAAACCGAACGGTCGGTCAACGCCACCATCGCCGGCATCCTTGGACGCATGGCGGCTCACTCGGGTCAGAGAGTCACCTGGGACGAGGCGGCGGCGTCAAACGCCGAACTGGCCCCCGGTCTCGACCAGATGACGATGGACTCCGATCCTCCCGTCAAACCGGACGAAAACGGCAACTATCCCATCGACATCCCGGGTATCACGAAGGCTTACTGACGCAAATGGAGGATGGCTAGCGTGACTTTTGGGGCCCAATCGGCGTCAGGAGCCGCTTGGCGTGTGGCCGTCCGGTCGCGTTCAGGAGCGACGGCGTTGGTACAGCCGTTCCGTGCCTCGCGTCCGAGCTTCGATTAGTCCTTCGGCCTCGAGTGTTTCAATCTGCTTGAGCGTCTCGGTCCGGTGCATCATCAGACCGGCGGCAATGTCGTCGATGGTGCAAGGACGGCGGGCGAGAAGTTCGAGAATGTCGGCCCGGCTCGCCGAAGATGTTTGGAGGGGTTCGGGATGGTGAAAATCTTCCAGGATTTCCCCCGGCGGCGAGAAAGTGCCGGCCAACTCCATCAGGCGGTCGCGTGGAACGGCAATCGCAGCATCTTCGGCCGGCGGTCGCGTGACGGTATTCAAGAGCACGCGGTCCGGCTTGATGAGATCGACGCACCGCCGAA
>DOEZ01000658.1:5161-12029 GCA_003532715.1 Planctomycetaceae bacterium | reverse complement strand
GATCCTTTGGCGTCCGGCGTATTGGTGGCATGCATCGGCTCCGCGACACGGCTGATCGACTACGTGCAGCGCATGAAGAAACGATACACGGGCACGTTTCTGCTCGGACGACACAGCCCGACCGAGGACACCGACGGCGAAGTGACCAAGTTGGTCGATCCGCTGATTCCAACCCGCGAGGCGATTCTCGCGGCCACGGTTCCATTGACCGGGCGCATCGACCAGCGTCCTCCGGCCTTTTCGGCGTTGAAGGTGGCCGGCCGTCGCGCCTACGACCTGGCTCGAAAGGGTGAACTGGTCGAACTGGCCTCTCGGCCGGTCGACGTGTATCGGCTCGAACTGCTTTCTTACGATTATCCAATGCTCGAGATCGAAGTGGAGTGCGGCAGCGGAACCTACATTCGCTCGTTGGGCCGGGACCTGGCGCGGTCGCTCGGCACCGAGGCGGTCATGTCGGCCTTGACCCGAACGGCAATCGGCGATTTCGCGCTCGTCGACGCTGTCGATCCGATGACGCTCGATAACGATTCGCTCGAAAGACACCTGCTTCCGTCGCTTCGGGCCGTGGCCGGGTTGCCGCGGGTCGTTCTTTCGAGCGCGGAATTGACTGAAGTCGGCCACGGGCGGACAATACCGTATCGACGACCCGATGACGCGGCCGAGGCGGTTTCGGGCGACGAGATCGCCGCCTTGGACGCACAGGGCCGTTTGGCGGCTATCCTCGAGGTTCGGCAGGAGGGCGTGCTTGCCGTGGTGAGGAATTTCTGTTCCGACGGATGTTAGAATCGCGGCGCTACTCAAGTCAAGGGAGGCGGATCATGCGATACCGAGTTCTTGCCCTGTTTCTCGTTTCCGCCGCGTTTTTCCACAACGGCGGATTGCTCCTCGCCGACAACTGGAAGACGGTCGCCGTCCGGGATGCGAGGCTCGGTCCCTTGCAGATCGCTCGGCTTGCCAAGAACAAGATGCTGATCACCGACCAGCAGTGCTCGCAGATATTCCAGCCCTACGTCGAACCGGAAATGTCGGTATTCATCACGTCCGATTCGATCCTCAACGCGTATCACGTTCTTCTCGAGGAATCGGTCCTTCGGCTCGAAATGGCCAACGCGAACGAGTTGGGCGAAGTCCTGCATTTCATCTGGACCAATCTCGATTCGGCCGATCGGGAGGTCCAGGGTGATCGCCCACTCGTGGAGGCCGCGCGGCGTCGCGCTCGGATTGTCGTTGGGACGGCGTTGAGGCTTCTGGACCATGAAATCCCCCAAGCCGACGAGGCCACGGCCGCCGCCATCAACGGGCAGGTCGAGCGGGTTGAGAAGGCCGAAGGGCTTTTCAAGCCGGCGTGGCTTGGAGCGGCGGATGAGCCAGACTTGCTCGCGATTGACTATTCGCGTTTCAAGCCGCGCGGCTTCTACACGGCCAACGAGGCGCTATCGCGATATTTTCGCGCGGTCAGTTGGCTCCAGGCGATTCCGTTTCGTGCCGAGAAGGACGAAGAACTGCTTGCGATACTCCTGCTTGGCGATTGCCTGACGCCGGAACGCTTCGCCGACGACAAGAAGAAGCAACAGCAGTACGCGGGCTTCTTCGACCGGTGTCGGGAATTCCTGGGTGAGCGAGACGACTGGGATTTGACGAAGGCCGCGGCGGTCGTGGGCGGCGAACTGAAGCTCGATCTCGCGGCCGGCCAACTGGCACGCATCCGCGAGGCCCTCAAGACCGAAGCAGCCCGCGACGGCCAGCGTCCGCAGATCAACGACCAGATCGCCTATCCGGGCGAGTCGGGCCCCTCGTTTCGCATCCTCTCGGCCTATCGCACGCCCGACTCAGTGCTCTTTCAGAAGACCCTAAATCCCCGGGAGTTTTTGCGTCCGTTTCCCACCGGGTTGGAGGTGTGCATCGCGTTGGGATCGTCGTACGCGGCTCACTGCCTCGACGATCCCCAACGCGATAAACTGATTGCAACGATCGAGCAATCCAAGGGTCTCTTCGTCGGAACCAGTCTTGGGGCGGGCTATTACGAGTGTCTTTCGACGCTCTTCGACGCCCCACCGGCCGGCGCGCCGCCATTCATGGCCAGTGACGTCTGGCAGGCGAAGAGTTGCCAAACGGCGTTGGCGGGCTGGGCGCAGTGGCGGCATACTTGGGTGTTGCAGAACAAACAGGTGTTCTACTACCTTTGCGAGGAGGACAAAGACAAACCCGTGGGTTTTGTGGAGCCCAACCCCGCGTTCTTTCGGCGAATGCGAGAACTGGCCGATCGAACCGCGAGCATGTTCGAGCAGGTGAAACCCCAGGATCCTCGCGTCATGTATGCCATTGTGGATTTGGAGAATCTGGTGCGTGTTCTTGAATCGAAGGTCAAATCGGGTGAGTCGTTGGATTACGAAAAACCGAGCTCGCGCGAGGAGGAACTTGCTTGCGACACGCTCATGGACTTGATGAAGATGCGACGCAGGGACATGGAGGGCCCAGTAACGACGCAGTTCCTTTCCGAGGCATTGGCGAAAGTCAAGGAAACGCTCCACTCGGCTCGGTGCGGCGAGCTTTCGGACGACTTTCTGAAGGGTCGCGGATGGGCCCGCAGCGTCGAGGGACCTCTGCACAGGCTCTGAACGAGCCTGGGCGATCTGGCCGGCATACTCGAGCGTTTAGCCGAAAAACAACTGGCTGGCGAACCGTTTACTCAGGAAGAGCGAGACACTATCTTCTGGTATGGCACACCATTGGCTCGGCTGATGTTCCATGACGGTTGCGGTTCGGAGATTCCTCGCGATGACGCCCCGCGGGTCGTTGACGTCGTGTACAACCCAAATCTTGGCGAATACCTCGAAGTGGGCGTCGGCCGGCCTCGGATCATGTACGTGCTCTATCCGACCGACCAGGGCGAGGTTCTGTGCCGCGGCGCGGTTCTGCCGTACTACGAATTCCGATCGCCGAAGCGGCTGGACGATGGCGAGTGGCGAGCTTTGCTCAGATCAGACAAGGCACCTCGGCCCGCCTTCGCACAAGCGTCGTTCGGCGGCACTGGCCTTTACGGCCACACGGGGCACTGGAAATGGACCTTGACGCTTTGCGCGGCCGTCCTCGCGGGCGTCGTTCTGTTCGTTCGTCGGCGCCGTCGTCGCCGGCGCACGGCGCGGGTCTCTGCATCTGCGTGATTCCGCAAGAGATTGCGGCACTCGCCCAGGTGCATCGCCTTCGTCGTTCTGCACACGCGTCTTGGCCCTATTCCGTCCNNGATGGTTGTCTGCGTCCCGTAGGGACGCGCGAATCTTGCATTCCGAGACGATTCTTCAATCGTCCCTCCGGGACGGACAGACATCTCTCTTGTCTCGGACCCGGCGATGAATCGCCGGGCTACTGTCACAGCGACCCTACGGGTCGAAAACGAGCGAATCTTCGTAGAACAACGAGATGCATCGCCGTGGTCGGTCACTCGGCGATGATTCGGAACTGCCACGATGCTTCTTCGCGGCGAGCCAGTCATTCTCCGGCGCGAGACTCTCGCGGTTGAACCTTTTTTGACGCGAAGATGTGCCGCATGAAACGAGTCTGACGTGTTGACCGAAAGCAACGTATTCGTGCGACCCAATCGATTGCGAGAACCTTGATTTCGCGCGGCGCAGTCGCCTGAAAAATAAACAAAAAGAATTCTAAAGTCCTAGCGCGAGGCGATGTCCCGACTTAGGTCGATCGGTATCCCTCGCGAACCTTTTTTTTGAATTCTTGCTGTTGACATCCATTGCGGATCGTGTATATCAAGAGTGTCGAACGTTGATGCGTCACGAGACTCTTGTCCTTCGATTCGCACAATGAATTCACGCTTTCGGCGATCACGATTCTCTCGGGACTTCGGCGCGGCAAGGCCGGTGCAACACGATCCGGCCTTTCAAGGGATCGACCGCGAATACAGCCTCGAACCAAACGAGGTCGACTACTGCCGCCGCATTACGATCGAGCAGAAGGTTTTTCGTTCCGACGGCCGTCATGCGACGATTCATCCGGCGGGTCTGATCCGGCCTCCGCCCGCCTCCTGACAAGCGATCAATCTCAAAGTGCCCGGGGTGGCACACACCGTTGGCGAAACGAGGGCATGCCTACTTCTCACCGGCCTTTTACAGAGGAGGACTAACAGGAACTGTCGTGCGTTGACCTCGATTCCATTAACCCTTTGTCAGAAGAAAGCAGTACTATTTTCAGGTCACGGGCGGAAACGCCAAACTCCACGGCGCGTTTGTCGCTTAGGAACGTGAGATAATACGAACTGCCCAACCCAATCGAGCTTCTTTCCATCGATGTCGCTAGTGGCAACCGACGCGAAGTGGACGAAACCCCATCGCGTTGCTTCTCGCGGACGACAGCCGCAATGGAAGGGCCGAACCAGCCGGTTGAGGCGGAAACAGCGTGCCACGGCACGGACCACGTCGCAAGCGACAAACGCGTCCTTTCGGATTTCGGACCGCGAAACCTATTGTCGAAGGAGTGATGCCTTCACAACAAAGACCGCGTTCAAGAAACAGCACAACCGCAGTCGCCCAAGGAACGACTTCGGTTGTGCTTGTTTTTTTGTCCGGCAGCGCCGAATCGCCGATCTACGGACCGATCGACGTCGGGTTCTTCGCCAGGAAGTCGCGAGGGCCTCGCGTCGTGTAGTACGGATAGGCGACCGCGCCGGTCGGCGGGCCCGGGTTGAAGGCGTCTTGCGAATTCCGCGACCGGAGCCGATCGAGCAAACCGCATCGGCCCGCAGCGCAGCCGTCGCCACGGCACGCGCCGCAACACTCGCCGGCCACCTGACCACAACATCCGGCACAGGCAACGCCGCCGCAACCACCTCCGTCGGCGTCGCAGCTCTGGCACGTCTCGGGACAATCGGCACAGTGGCCGCACGAACCGTCGATCAGGTTTCGGCCATGGGGCGACATGAAACCGGCAACGCTGTGACAGCCACTCAGCCCGATTGCGATGGCGGCCACCGTCAGAAAAGAAAACACGGACTTCATCGGTCAAATTCCTTTTACGCGGGATGCGAGGTGTCTGGGTCGACGGGATCGATTCGGTCACGCGTGCTCGGTCGTGCGGGCTCGGGAAGCGTCTTGCGCGGCCAACCGAACCAAGTCCCTGAGAATCACATCGGCCCGGAGAAGCGGCAAAGTCCAGAAAATCGTCAGGACTGATGCGTCCGTTGCAACCCTCATGTCCAGAAAACACCCCCGGAATGGGTTATTTTCGGCGTCGAAGCGACAGGAACGCGGGTGTAAGCGACAACTTGCCTGCCGCTGTCTTTTCCCTCATGGGTGGGCGAATCACCCCTGAGACGCGGATCATCGTTGGCTGCTGCAGAAGTGAATCGGTGTGAGAAATTGGACCGACAGCGTTCGCACTCTGGACGATACGCATCCACCTTGGTAGGGTGGAGGATGGTCTGGTTTGCGTGAGAAATGGCGTTCTCTTCATCTCACGGCTTGGTGGGAGCCGACCTGGAGGATTCCCGCGCTGGACCGGCCGCTCGTTCCCAGGCGATGTCGCCCCCTTCATCGAGAACCGATAGCGAATATGGTTGCGTCGATTCAGTATATCGAACGAATCATCGACACGTATGCGGAAGCGGCCCGCGCCGCGCTGAACACGCCCGGCCGGTACCATGGAATCATCGACCTGACGTCCGAATTGGGCGACGAGGTGATGGTAACCGGCGATCTGCACGGGCATCGCCGCAACTTCAACACCATTCGCCGCATTGCCAATCTGGCATCGTTTCCCCGGCGTCACCTGGTTCTTCAAGAGGTTTGCCACGGAGGGCCAACTTACCCGCAAAACGGCGGGTGCATGTCGCACACCATGCTCGAAGACGTGGCCAAGCTCAAGACCCAATTCCCCAAACAGGTTCATTTCCTCCTGGGGAATCACGAACTGGCGGAGTTGACCGAGTATCCGATCCAGAAGAATAAGCAGATGCTCAATCTGCTATTCCGACTTGGCTTGCAGCAGATGTACGGCGCGGCCACGGAGAAAGTCCGCGAGGCTTACCTTCCGTTCCTCGAGAGTTGTCCGCTCGCGGTCCGCCTGCCCAACGGCATATTCATTTCGCACAGCATTCCCGAGAGCTTGGACGATGGTCAGTTCGACAAGACCATCTTCTCCCGAGAGATCGAATCGCTCGAATTCTACGAACGTTCGAGCATCTTCAAGCTGGTATGGGGACGCGATTATCGGCCCGAAAACGCACGCAAATTTGCCGAAATGGTCGGTGCCCGCGTGTTGATTAACGGCCACGAACCGTGTATCGAGGGGTGCTCGGTGCCGAACGACGTGCAAGTGATCCTCGATTGTTGCAGTGACGCGGCGAGATACGTGATACTCCCGATCCGCGAGGAATTGTCGCAAGAAGAGATCGTTCGGCGAATTCAAAGTCTGGGACCGTAGGACGCGTCGCGACAGCGACGCGAGAAGAGAGACTGGGCAAGGCAGGGGGGTACGGCAAAGGCCACGCCATTCAATGTCAATCGGGTTGCGTCCATATCGGCCTTGGTCGTAACCTCAGAATCTGGTACAAGTTGGGCTTCACTGAGAGGATCGGACCCGTTCGGCTTTGCTTGCCGTGGGTACGTGGCCCCAACCAGTCCCTTTTTGCACCTGGATCGTTGCATGAAACCCTACGCTGGCGGTGTTGTGTCCGCTCCACGAGACGAGAATACCGGAAACCACTTTCGCCGGGTTGTGCGCATCGCATTGCGCTATCGATTCACGTTCTTTCTCTCAATGGTCACGGCCGTCTGCGTCGGCCTGCTTTGGGGCGCCAACATCGGCATGGTCTTTCCGTTCGTGAAGGTGGCTGTCCAAAACCAGTCGTTGGGCGAAT
>DOEZ01000658.1:0-5155 GCA_003532715.1 Planctomycetaceae bacterium | reverse complement strand
CCGAGACGACGTCGCTGGGCCGCTACGAGTGGGGCGCTCCGCTCGCCCATCGCTATCTGCCTCAAAAAGCCTTTCCGACGGTCGTTCTGTTCGTCGCCATACTGCTGGCGGGAACCGCGCTGAAGGACGTCTTTCTCATCAGCAACACGATTCTCGTGGCCCGGCTTTCGGAATTGGCCACCTTCAATCTGCGCAAGTTGTTCTACCGCCGGACGCTTCGCATGGACCTGGCCACCTTCCACAACGAAGGGACCAGCGACCTGATGAGCCGGTTCACGCACGACATGAACAGCCTGTCGGCGGGGTTGACGGCCCTGTTCGGCAAGCTGGTTCGCGAGCCGCTCAAGGCCATCGCCTGCCTGACCATTGCCGGACTGGTCTGTTGGAGATTGTTGCTTCTTTCCCTCGTCGTGGCCCCGGTGGCGGGGCTAGCCATCAACTGGCTTGCCAAGACGCTCAAGCGGGCCAACCGGCGCGCCATGGAAGAAATGGCCCAGCTCTACAACCGGCTGGAGGAGACGTTTCGAGGCATCAAGGTGGTCAAGACGTTCACGACCGAGCGTTTCGAGCGGTGGCGGTTTCACCTCAGCAGCAAGCAGTACTACCGGCGATCGATGCGGATTGCGAGCTACGATTCGCTTTCGCACCCGACCACCGAGATCATGGGCATCTTGACCATCTGCCTCGCGTTGCTGGCCGGCGCGTGGCTCGTTCTCTCGGGCGAAACGCACCTGTTCGGCATCCGCATGAGCGAGCGACCGCTGGGGCTCGAGGCTCTTTTGACTTTCTACGGCGCGCTGGCCGGCACGGCCGATCCACTTCGAAAGCTCTCCGACATCTTCCTGCAATTGCAGCGTGCTTCGGCCGCCGCCGATCGCATCTACGCGATGCTCGACCGTGAGCCGGAAATCCAAGACCCCGCCTGCCCCAAGCCGCTTCCCCGCCACAGCCGCGACTTGGTCTTCGACGGGGTCGAATTCGCCTATCACACGGGCGAGTCCGTCCTGCGCGACGTCAACCTGACGATCCGCGCGGGCGAAACCATCGCATTGGTCGGCCCGAACGGATGCGGCAAGAGCACCTTGGCCAATCTCATCCCGCGTTTTGCTGATCCCACCTCGGGCGAGATCCGGCTCGACGGCGTTTCCTTGAAGGACGTCCGCGTGCGCGATCTGCGTGTGCAGATCGGCCTCGTCTCGCAGGAAACCATGCTCTTCGACGATACAGTGCTGAACAATATCCGTTACGGCGCGCCGCGAGCGACCGAGGAAGACGTGATCCGCGCCGCCAAGGCGGCCCACGCCCATTCATTCATCGTCGATCGGCTTCCCGACGGCTATCAGACGGTTGTCGGCAGCGGCGGAAACCGCCTTTCGGGCGGACAACGGCAGCGGATCGCGATTGCCAGAACCATTCTTCACGACCCGGCCATCCTCATTCTCGACGAAGCCACCAGCCAAGTCGATCTCGAAAGCGAGCAGGCCATCCAGAAGGTGCTTGAAACGTTCCTTCGCGATCGAACCGCGGTCATCATCACCCACCGCCTGGCCGTCCTGACGCTGGCCGATCGGATCGTGGTGATGGACTCGGGCCGCATCCTCGACGTCGGCACGCACGACGAACTCATCGAGCGGTGCGACCTCTATCGACGCCTGCATCGCATTCATTTCTCCGACCTCCGGCAGAGCGCGTGAGGCGGATGATTCATGTCGGCTGGGGCGTGGACATGCCCAATGGTCTGCGATTTTCGCTCATCACATCATGCGGTTGGGAGTCTTTAGATCGAACCCCAACTCCTTGGCATCCCCGCGAAGCCACTCTTGCCCGGGAAATACGACCGGCTTCACCGTCGACCGTGACATTGTTTCGGTTCTTGATCGCGCCGCATCGGCCGAGGCATCTCCCGGGCTGATCATGGTGTTCTCCGCAACGCATGGGAACATAGACATGAGAATGGCACGCCCGTTCGAGGCACCGTGTCGGCCGCCATCAAGAACAGCCCACCTTGCCGGAATCGAGGTTTCCACGTAAAATGGAGCCTGGTTGGGCTTGCCCCCCACTCACCGATTAGACCTTCGAACCAGCGGGAGCCGTCGCAATGCGATTCACGAAAATGCACGGAGCGGGCAACGACTACGTCTACGTGAACTGCTTCGAGGAGACGCTGCCCGAGGACCGATTGCCCGAATTGGCGCGAGCCGTGTCGGACCGGCATTTCGGCATCGGCGGCGACGGGATGATCCTGATCCGGCCGTCGGATGTGGCCGACGCGCGGATGCAGATGTTCAACGCCGACGGCTCCGAGNNCCGAGGCCGAAATGTGCGGCAACGGCGTCCGATGCGTCGCCAAGTTCGTGCATGATCACGGAATCTGCCGCAACACGACCTTGCGCATCGAAACGGGCGCCGGCGTGCTGTCGCTCGACCTCGACGTGGTTGCCGACCGCGTGGCGCGAGTGCGCGTTGATATGGGCGAGCCGATTTTGGAGGCAAAGCGGATTCCGGTCGCGTTTCCCAGGCCAGTCGACGTTGACCAGATTATCAACTTTCCCGCGGGCAAGTTCATTCNNGCCAGCAGGATGGATGGAAGACTGCGGATTCGATGAACGGATGACCTGCGTCTCAATGGGGAATCCACACATGGTCCTGTACTGCAAACATGTCGATTCCATCCCCTTGGAGTCGTTGGGAGCATTCCTCGAGTGCCAGCCGATATTCCCCAACCGAATCAATGTCCATTTCGTTCAGGTCTCCGGCCCGACTGAAGTAACGATGCGCACCTGGGAACGTGGAAGCGGCATCACGCTCGCCTGCGGCACGGGAGCGTGCGCCGTGTGCGTGGCGGGCGTGTTGACCGGACGGACCGGACGGAGGATCGTGGCGCACCTGCCGGGCGGTGATCTCGAACTGCATTGGTCCGAACAGGACAATCACGTCTTTCTGACTGGGCCAGCCGTCGAAGTATTCTCGGGCGAGTGGCGTCCCGACGACGCCGCCTGACTTCCGTTGTCCTTCTCCGTTCTCGTTTTTTCCCGGTTTCTCGGTGAAGATTCGCAGCCCATTTGTGTTCAAGCTGGGTGGCCTGCTCGCCACGGCCGCCGTGCGCAATTGGATGGACACACTCGACTACAAGGTGGCGTACTACGATCGCACCGTCGACCCGGTATTCCCCGAGTGTCAAGGCCGCAGAATCTACGTCTTCTGGCACGAATACATTCTGCTTCCCTTCTATTTGCGCGGGCATTGCGACATGGTCATGTTGCTGAGCCGCCACCAGGACGCCGAGACGATGTCGTACGCCGCCCGCATGATGGGCTTCGAGTTTGTTCGCGGTTCGACGAATCGGGGCGGGGTGACGGCGCTGCGCGAGATGTGCCGAGCGAGCCGGTCGCTGAATCTGACAATCACGCCCGACGGGCCGCGCGGGCCGCGACGACGACTTGCCCAGGGTCCCATCTATCTTGCCTCAAAGCTGGGCATGCCGTTGGTGGCCATGGGGTTCGGCTACGATCGCCCCTGGCGATTCCGCCGAGCGTGGGACCAGTTCGCTTTGCCCCGGCCCTGCTCGCGTGCCCGGGCGATCCCCAGCGGCGAAATCCACGTGCCGCCCAACCTCGATCGCGACGGAATCGAACATTATCGCCAAAGGGTCGAGGAGGTTCTCAACCGCCTGACGCTCGAAGCCGAAGCCTGGGCCGAGTCGGGTACCCGAAAAATCGGCCAGGCGAAGCTATGGCGGGCGGGAAGACCGCTCGGATCACGCCGCTAGAGCCCGGAATCTATGCCGTCCGGCTAACGATTTCGAGCAGATGATAGCCGAACTGCGTTCGCACCGGGCCGTGGACCTTGCCGACCTCGTCGTTGAAGACGACTTTGTCGAACTCGGGCACCATCTGTCCCTGGCTGAACTCGCCCAAATCGCCCCCCTGGCGACCGGATGGGCACTTCGAATGCTTTGCCGCCATTTCGCCGAAATCGGCTCCCGCTTCGATCTGTGTCTTGAGCCGCAGGCAGGCCTCTTCGGTTTCGACAAGGATGTGACGAGCACGTGCGCGGGCCATGGTATTCTCCCGGTTTTTTGAATCTGGACGGTCAGCGTTTTCTTTTTTCAGTCGCGACAGCATGCGAATCGCCGAAAAAACGCGAATCGCGGCAAGTGAAACAAACCGCGAGCCCCGGCTTATTGGGGCGAGCACGATTAGTCGCCAGTCGGCGTGCGACGAAAAAACTTCCGCCCCATCCTAGCACGCCCCCCTCGAACGCGAAACCCTCGCACCGTGGAAAGTGTTCTTCCGCGGAATTCGGAATACCTTGCCTTATCCGGCCCACTCCCCACTTGTGGCGGGGCTGCGAGTCTAGATACGAAACGCTGCCGTTTCGGCGGCCGGACGACTGGCCCGAATCATCCGTTAACTTGTACGGCGGGGCGATGCAAACCTTGTCCCTGGTGGGGCTTCGGTCGCTTGATTTGCGTTGCTCATGTCGGCAGCGTGCGCGTTCAATGAACGACGGTTTGTATTGCCTCACCAACGATTTCCGCGACCTCGACCCACCCTTCTACAAGAAGACTCCGGGGGCGCAGCCTCTCGGTTCGGTAAGGGGGCGCCGGCCAGCGTCTCGGTTGGTCCACGCTTCGACCTCACTGGGGCATCCTAGCGGACGAACCTGCACCGTGGTATAATTGCCCCCTTCCGGGATGTATTATGCTGTCCAAAATGGAGCTGCGAACGATGAAGATGCGACCCAGCCGGGTTCTCGAAAAACTCCGCCGTGGAGAAATTGCCAGTTGCACGAAAATGAACACGTCGGATACTCGCGTCGTGGACATCGCCGCCATGTCGGGGGTCGACTGCGTGTGGCTTTGTCAGGAGCACACGGGTAACACACTCAACGATATCGAGAATCAGATTCGGGCCGCGAAGGTCTTCGACGTCGATACCATCGTCCGCGTCCAGCGGGGCAACTACAGCAACCTGATTCGCCCGCTCGAACTCGACGCATCGGGAATCATGGTTCCACACCTCATGAGTGCCCAGGAAGGCCGCGACATCGTGCGTTGGACCCGGTTCGCTCCGGTCGGCCGGCGGCCCATTGACGGAGGAAACGCCGATGGCTTGTATTGCCAACTCTCGGGCGAAGACTATTTGCGCGGCGC
>DOEZ01000683.1 GCA_003532715.1 Planctomycetaceae bacterium | reverse complement strand
CTGCCGAAAGAAGGGGCACGACTCTTGCACGTATCACGTGCGGTGGTAGAGGCTTCCTTGCCGTCAAGGTTTTTTCGACGCAAAATCACAAGGACGCCGGGACGCGAAGAAGATAGTGGCGGAAGTTGGTCAATTACCCTGTCGCGCAGCGACGCGACGACGGTAACCGCGGGGTTCGGCCCACGTTGTTACGCATCTGTGCATTTAGGGTTCTCCGTCCCGAAGGGACGTTCGATAGGAACCCAGCAGTTCACTGCTGGGGATCTGGGCCGTTCATGATTCCGTGCGTCCTGTAGGGACGATTGACGACTCACCTCGCCATTTCGAAGTCGCGTCTCCCCACGAGACACAAATAATCACGTCAGCGATAGCGTTGAACTTCGGTGTTCGGCAAGGCGGCACGTAGGCGTTTGAGTCCGACCGAGGTGACACGGTCGGCCTTGAATCGGAGCGTTTCGAGTTGGGAGAGCGACTCGAGGTGCCGCAGACCGGTGTCGGTGACCCGATCGCTCGAAAAATGGAGCGACCGGAGTTGTTGCATGGAACCCAAGTGCTTCAGCCCCGCATCGGTTATCTTGCACTTGCTGAGCGACAACGACTCGATATTCTTCATGGTTGCCAGATGTTCGACGCTGGCGTCGGTGACCAAAGGGCATTCCAGATTCAACTCGGTCAGATGCCGTAGCGCCACCAAACGCTCGACACCTTTGTCGGTGAGGCAGTAGGACTTAATACTCAGTATCTCCAGCCGCGAGCAGACGGTCACGTGCCGCATATCATCGTCGACTATCCATGCATCCAAGTCATCCCTCAAGTCGAGGGTGCGTTCATTTCTTCCGTTCATTGTGACGCTATCGGTAAAACGCCGAAGATCCCGCAAGGCGGCCTGCTCGCGTCCCTGGAGGTGCGTTCCCAGCCACGCGAACACCGAACTGGCGACGATTATGAACAGCAGTAGGGTGGTCACACTGAACTGAAGCGGGCGATTGCTCGTGTCGATCGTCGTTCGCGGCGAGCCGGGTGCTCTCATCTCATTCGCATTCAGCACATTCGAATCCCGATCGCGAAGTTCGACTCTCGGTGTCAGAATGTGATTGACGGCATCGATGTCATCGCGCGCGACACGAACACGATATGACCATTCGGGAGTTGTGATCGACAGCGTATCCCCATCGAGCCAGCGACAATACTTGACTAGGCTCCATGGCCAGAAGTGAAACAGCCCATCGGACAGCACGATGCCTGATTCTCGCAAATCAAGATCGCGAGTCCAGAGCCATCCCGCCAGGATCAGTCCAGTCATCACAAAAGTGACGAGAAAAGCGAGGACGGGACCGCTCGTTTCGAGAACGTCCGTATCGATCGCGACGTGCGGCAAGAATGCCGCATCGTTCGGAACAACGAGATCGGACAAATATCGCGTTTTCGCGTGGACAACGAACCAGGCGGAGCCAAGCACGACCAATATCGCCGCCGCAAGAAGCAGAATCCTTCCGAGTCGCGTCCCCGGTCGCGGCAGTACGAGAAGCAGACTGCCCGCTTCACGTCTGCCGCGCGCCCGATACGAAAAGGCGAGGTATCCGAGAAACACCGCCAAGAGAGTCCCAGTAAACGCGGCCGTCAGCGTTTCCATCGTATCAAACCCCGCGGACAGTGGTGTTACGGGCCAACCTTCAGCCTGGAAGGCTGTAACTCAATAGCCCAGGGCGTTGCCCTCGTTGTTCTACACAAGTGCATTCGCCGTGCTCCGTCCCGGAGGGACGCCTGATAATAGCCCAGCAGTTTACTGCTGGGAACATGGACAACGATGGTCGTTTGCGTCCCGGAGGGACGCGCGAATTGGGCATTCCGAAGCGACTCTTCCATCGTCCCTACGGGACGAAAAAAGCATATTTCTTTCCTCCGACCCGGCGATGAATCGCCGGGCTACTGTCACAACGACCCTACGGGTCGAAAAAGAACGGACTTGTGTAGAACAACGAGGGCAACGCCCTGGGGACCGAGTATTCACATTGGCGAACGCCCTGAAAGGACAAGACAAGGCTTGTTCGGTCCTTTTCGGGCGATCGTAGCATCGGACACGCCGTCCTCGGGGCAACACCCTGAACCACCGATCCGACCACGCCTCGCTCACCGAACGCAATCGGCCGAATCAAAAATCCGCCGACAGGCCAAGAGGATCTGCTTGGGCGGCAATCTTGCCAGAACACGCCAATTCCACCATAATGATCGGCGGCATTCGGTTGAAATCACGGGCCCTGTTGAGCGTGGTGTCGCATGGAAAACCCGGTGAAGCAATCGGTTCACGGCGGCAAGACTCCCCGGCACAGGCGGTTCATCCTAGGCATTCTGTTGCTGGTGCTTATCGTCGCCTTGCTTTCGTGCTGGTACTTCGGTTCGCCCCAATATCTCGGCATCGTTGATCCCGCGCAGGACACCCAAGAGATCAGAAGAATCGAGACGCAACTACGGGACGGAGTATTGCCGGAACCGCCCATGTGGACCCTTATCCACATGGCTTCGGAGGAAGAAAAGACAAAGGCACTGGAGGCATTCTGTTCCGAAAAGCCGAAGGACGAACCGTCATCCTGGGATTTGGCCGACGCCGTCCGAAAAGCGGGTGGCTTGGCAAAGTACCGGCAGCGGATCGCCGGCCTGCTGAAGAGCAGGGATGCCACCGTGCGGGGTTTTGCCGCCGTTTGGCTCGCGGATCTGGGCGACAAAGCCCATGCCAAGGACATTCTCGCCTTGCTTGAATCCGACGACTTGCCGGACGACGATGAGTTCAATCGAAGCTGGGACCGGGGACAGGCTGCGTTCGCTCTGGGAATCCTCGGCGCGAGCGAACACTCAGAGACGCTCGCCAAGTTCTTGACTCATGACGACAAGTATCTGCGAAGCGGCGCCGCGGCGGGCCTGGCGCGACTCGGGGCAAAAGACTACGAGAGAGAAATCGCCGCATTATTGCGGGACAACGACAGGGAGGTCATTCTCGCCGCCATCTGGGCGTTGGCAAGACTCGACGCCAAACAATACCGCGACGAAATCGCCGAATTGGCCAAAAGCCCTGATACGGATACTGCGGAGGCAGTGGCGGCGGCACTCGCGACGTTGAAAGATGATTCAGCGCAAGAGTGAAACGGTTGTTGTGGAACCCACGCGAGCCAGGGGCACTCGCCGCTCCACACGGCACGGCCAACCAGCCGGCCCGAAGGGCCATGATTTGGTAGCCAAGGGCAACGCCCTTGTTGTTCTACACATGTTCGCTCTTTTTCGACCCGTAGGGTCGGTGTGAAAGTAGCCCGGCGATTTATCGCCGGGTCCGAGAGAAGAAATATGTTTTTTCGTCCCGTAGGGACGACCGAAGAGTCGCCTCAGAATGCAGAATTCGCGCGTCCCTACGGGACGCAGACAACCATCATTGCCCATGTTCCCAGCAGTGAACTGCTGGGCAATTATCAGGTGTCCCTACGGGACGGAGCACGGCAAATACACTTGTGTAGAACAACAAGGGGCAACGCCCTGGGGACCGAGTATTCACATTGGCGAGCGCCCTGAAAGGGCAAGACGAGACTCGTTCGGCCCGCCGCTGCACACGATACGGCCCGTGTTAGCCAACCGGGAGTTCAGAAACAACCTCCCGCCTCTACTCCGTCCTTCTTTCCGATACCGTCTCTTCCCGACCTTCTGATTGCCCTTCCAGGCTCTCTCGTTTCATCTCCTCACTAACAAAACTGCGATCGGCTTGGAACCATCGGCCGTTTTCCCACACCACGACCAGATCATCCAGAGTAAACGTCTCATCGTCCGGGCCCGCCGCGACAAAAAAGAAACAATCGGGTCGTCGCGTGGTGTAACTTATCGGCCCTCCGTAAAGATCCCCGCGATGGGACAGCGTCTGGCCGCTATCGCTGAGTGCCGCATCAAAGGTCTTCGGGAGGTGTCCCGTCTTATCCTTGCTAGCAAGAACGACTCCGCCCAGCACGTCACGTACGTATTCGTAGTTGTCGTTCTCGGAATAGTGCGGACGACACCCGACACTGGCGCACATCAGCGAACTGACGGCCACGAAAACAGTGCTTTTCCGTATCACACGCTCAACGTGATACATTGTACAATTCTTCCGAACAAAACCGTGGGGGCTAAAACGGGACGCAGCTAGTTTTTGGTGGCGATTGCCTTTGGCCGGCCTTCGGGGCGCATCGTGTGGAACAGTCCCAGTCGTTTTGCCTGTTGTTCTTGCCAGACTTCGTTTCCATAGGGCCGATTCCTTGCAATGCAGATGCGAATTCGTTCCGCTTCTTTCTCGCTCATCGGTTTGTTCACGAGACTCGCCCAATTCCTCGGCCGCGCGATCGGCCCATCGCCGAGAATCGCTCTGAGTTCCGCATCGCCCTGTCGCCTCGCCCAAAGGCTGCCCCAACGCCAGTCTTCGGCACGTGCGACGACGCCCGCCGTGAACGCATTGCGCTCGACATAACGACAGACCGTGAAGAAGTGCTCGTCCTCCTCGACCGGGAAACACTTGAAACGTCCCTGGTACAAGTGCCCGCGACCGACGGTGTTGTGTGCCACATGCCAGCGCATAGCGTGGGTATGCGCCAGCCAACGGAAGTGTGCCGTAAGCTCACCTTCCTCTCTCGGCCAAACGACGAAGTGCCAGTGGTTTCGCATCACGCACCGGGCCAACAGCCGCGTGGGGTGCCGCTGTTGCGCCTCGACCATGATCCGCTCGAACGCTTCGTAATCCTTCTCCTTGCGAAACAACGGCAGCCCGGCCACCGACCGATTGAGAACGTGGTAAACCAACCCGCCCGGCGCTATTCTTGCTTGTCTTGGCATGGCAAGGCGTTACCACACGTCACTCCAGCTTGTCAATACTAGCTGCGTCCCGGTTTCGATGGCCTAGCTGCGTCCCCGTTTCGATGGCCTGTCAATACTAGCTGCGTCCCCGTTTCGATGGCTTCGTTTCGATGGCCTCGCTCATTTCACCAACCAACCCTTTCCCTCCCTCCTGCCGCTACCTCCGTGACCGGTTACGTTATCTCTTTCGCCGAATTTCATTAGAGTGCCTTCCGGCTGGTCAGCCACTTTCTTCGCGCTCCGAAAACAAGCGACGTGATTCCTGCGATTGTGAGCAAAGTCAGCGTATTCGGCTCTGGAGTCGGTGTAAGAAGATACGCACGGTCAAGGCCGTTAAAGCGGCCATTCCCAACGATGTGACCATTGTCGTTAATTGAGCAAGCGGACGTGAGAACCCAGCCTGAGTTGGGGGCGATCATACTATTCAGATCGGTCATGCTTCCGGCCTCGAAAAGAAATGCATGGCCAGGCGATGTCAGAGCGGCGAACGAGTCGCCGACAACCTGCCCAAGGTCATTGATGCTGTTTGCCCTAGAGAACTTATCTCCGGGATCAAGAGTGCCCAGTTGAGTAAGGTGGCCGTGATCGTAGAGAAAGCCGTTGCCGGATGCGTAGCCAGAGGCATAGGTGTAACCGACAATTTGAGCGTTCTCATTGATGGATTGCGGATAGCACAAAGCCCCGCCCATTGCGCCCAAATCGGAGATGCTTCCTGCTTCCCAAAGAAAGACGTGCTGATTACCGCTTGCATCAAGCGAGTATCCCGCAATCTGTTCTTTGTCGTTGATCGAAGTAGCAACGCTCCATTGGCCACCAAGGGTGCTTAGCGTTGTGACGGTTCCGTCCTTGTATCGAAAAGCCAACGTTTGTCCCCCCGCGAAATCGGCCTTTCCAACCACTTGCCCAGCGTCGTTGATGTCGTTTGCGCAGCTGTAGCTGGCATCAAGAACGTTGATTGGCGTGACTGTCCCGTTGTAATAGGTGAAGGCATGTTCGCGGTTCTGCCCGAGCGTGTCGCCCCAGCCAGCGATGACGCCGCCGCCGTTTATGCTGCCAACCTGACTAAAGGCACCCGTGAGAGTCCCCAAGTCGGTCGTGGTCCCGCTGCTATAGAGAAAGACGTGCCACCCACCACCGGCAACATACGAATAGCCAACCGCCTGACCTTGATTATTGATGTCCTTGACTTGAAAAGACCCCAAATCCAGTAGTTTGAAGTTTGTTTT
>DOEZ01000457.1 GCA_003532715.1 Planctomycetaceae bacterium | reverse complement strand
CTCGCCGAGGAAATCGCCGAGAAGGCTTTGGTAGAAGTCGTCATGCGAACCCGCGTACGCGTCACTCATCATCCGCTCCGGTTACCCCACAACCCGTTGATAAAGCCATGGCTCGACGCGACGGAATGCGTCGGTCGCGCCGGCCACGCCCTCGGCGGCGCCCGCGACGAGGAAACCGCCGGGCCGAACCAAGGGCGCGATATTGGAAAGGGCACGCCTCTTCGACTCGATGTCGAAATAGATAAGTACATTCTTGAGAAAGACCACGTCGAAGGGCATCGCCGTGAGCCGATGCATCAGGTTGTGACACTCGAACCGAACCTGTCGACGCAAGATCGGACGAGCCGCCCAGTTCCCCGTGTGTTCATCCTTCTCGAAATAACGAAGATATTCCTTTGGAACCAGACGCATGGCTCGCGGTCCGAAGAGGCCTTGCTTCGCCCGTTCGATCTCTCCCGCGGCAATGTCGGTTCCGAGGATGTCAACATGCCGCGGCGACGGAAACGCGTGGTTCGCGGCGACACAGCAGGCGATCGTGTAGGCTTCGTCGCCCGTGCTGCATGCCGCCGACCAAACGCGCAGACAGCGAGTAGTCCCGCTCGCTCGCCGCGCGGCAACGTGATCTCTCAGAAACACGTCCGAGAACCACTTCCAGTGGTTGTCGTCGCGAAACAAATACGTTTCGTGCGTGGTGATGGCCTGAAAGAACTTGTCCCACTCGGCGTCATGCGAAGGAATCGCACTGAGATGCCGGTAGTAGGCGTCAAAGCTTGCGATACCCGTCTCCGATAATCGTCGGCGCAGACGATTCGAAAGCAGTAACTTCTTCTGATGCGAGACGTGTATCCCCGTGCGCTCGCGAATGACAGTCGCGTAACGGGCAAGTTGCGCGTCGCTGACCTGTTCGACGGGACAGAGGCCGCCGCCCTGGACGCCCGCGCCGGGTGAAGCCGCGGCGCAAGCCGTCGGACCGGAGACCCGGAAGTGCTTCTTCCGAGAATCGGACGCGAGGCTCGACTCGCGACAGGTCAGTGCAGCTTGATCCGTGTTCATGATGTTGAGTTTCGCGTTTGGAACGAACGGAGGGCGATCAACGCACTCCGGGTTTCTCAACGCCTGGCTGGCAATGATTGTCCGATCAATATGCGGCGTCCAGAAGCAACGGTCAAATAACCCAAGGTGTCTTCCGTTCAAGGCACATGCTATGCCTGGGCATCCAACGAACCCATGTTCGCGGTTTCGTCCTTGGTGAGCAGGTAGTCCATATCCAGAACAATGAGCAGCCGATCGTCGAGCTTGACCAATCCCACCAGGTATTCTCGTCCCAGGCCGATAACGGTCGGTGGTGGAGCCGCCACCTGGTCCTTGCCGACCCGCAACACCTCGGTTACGGCATCAACGATGACGCCGATGGTCTTGCCGTGCAGACTGACCACCACGATCCGCGTGTCTTCGGTCGGCTTCGCCTCGGAAAGCCCGAAGAACAGACGAAGGTCGAGGATCGGAATCACCATGTTGCGAAGGTTGATCAGGCCCTTGACATACGCGGGCGTCTGGGGGACTCGCGTTACTTCTCCCATCAAGATGATCTCTTGGACCTTCGTGATCTCGACCCCGTACTCCTCGCCGGCGAGTCGAAAACCAACCAATTGGATCGACGCCGTCGATTCGGCCGAGCGATTCTCACGAATCGGTGATTCCGTCTTGATCGTGAACATGGCAATCCCCTGTCCTTCTTCAAGTGTGTCCGCCGTTGGTCGGGTCGCCGCCTCGGATTCCCGCCACCCAGAACTATAGGTTACGAACTCCCACGGCGTCCGCGGCAAATTGAATGCGGACCGAGAAAGACGTTCGTGAAGGGAACCCGCGGGAGGCCGGCCGCGTCGCGAAGCGTCCGTGAAATCGGACGCCACCCGCGAAGGGGCTCATCGTCCATAGAACCCGCGCAATGTGTACAGGGTCAACGAGGCTTGGCGGCGCGGATTTCGAGAGTCGAATCGTCCCGAACGAAAGTCAGCCCCACCGGACCAAGGAGCTTCTCGAACAACTCGTCGACGGTCGCGTTGGTGATTTCCAACGAAACGCGTTGGTCCAGGTCGACTCCGGCGCGCCGCAGGCTGTCGGCGTCGAGCGTCAAGTCGAGCTTGAACTGCCCGGCAAGATGCCGGATGATCGCCTCGAGCGGCTGATCCTTGAACACGAGTCGATCGATTCGCAACCGCTCGACGGTCCCCTTGCCCCCTGGCGCCGCCCTTGCCCGTTCCACGCGTCTCGACGGCCGACCGTGTCCCCACAGAAGTTCGTGGTCCTCCAAACGTCCCTCGACAACGATCTCGTCCCCCTCGATTCGGATCCGACTTTCCGGACTCGCGGCTTTCCACCGCTCGACGACTTCCTCGCGACGGGCGCCCGCCGGATAGCGTCTGGTCAGGAAGACCTGGTCTGGAATGGGTAGTAGCCGAATTCGCGCGCCCTCATCCTCGACGCAAAAGGTCAGGTCGAACGGCGCGAGAATCAGCGTCAACCGATCAACCAACGACAGAGAGGGCAGCCGCATGGCCGGCCACAGATCGTGAACCACGCGGTCAAGATCGACGATCTCGACTTGATTCTCTTCGCCGAGCCTCGCCAACAGATCGCGCGGCGCCGCGAGATCGTCCCACTGCATCGGTTCTTCGCGGAGAAACCGCCGCGACTTGGCTCGCGGCAAGACGCGAGCATCCTGACGGCGCAACTCGCCAAGCGTTCTTAACGTCGCGACGGAATCCGACGGACCGAGGTAAAGCACCGATCCGAATACGCACAGCCCCAACCCCTCGCGCCGCGCGACGTCCGCCAAGAACTCTCGGATCGGCGTATCCTGGGCCGTGGCCGAGACGGGCCGGCCCGGATCGACGCGACGATCCAGCCAGATGAACACTTCCTGCTGCCTCGCCAGATTCTCCAGCGCGGTTCGAAGAGGGCTATCGGACCACAGGATGCCGATGGACCGATCGACAGAAACCCGAGAGTCAGACGCGCCGATTCGGTTCGTCTCGTCGCATCGAGAACCGGCGGCGACCCCAAACACGGCGACGCAGAAGACGGCCGCCGTGAAAGCCCGTCCAGAACCGTTGAGCCGACATTTCATGTTCGTCGTCGCTCCCGCAAGGCAACGTCCTCCGAAACGGTCGCCCGAAACCGTTGCCCCAAGTCTATTGTTGACACCGAGCTGCGTTTCGGGAAGCCCAAATGACCGCCTCGGCGCGAGTTTTTTCGTTGGATTGTCGGACGCCTCTAATTACAATCGGGATTGAGGCGGCGACTTCCGCACGGCGGGTCGTGCCGATGCCGGTCTGCCTCGGAATAGGAGTGACCGCGGTGAGCAATTCCCCTCGAACCCCGTTTCTGTGCCTGTTCTATCGCCGGTATCTCGACGACCAGGCATCCGCGACGTTTGTCAATGCGGTGTTGCGCCGCTACAACCAGGGCACCCTCCAGCGGCTGGCCGAAAACCCCGACTCCGAAATCCGCCGCGCGGCCGTTCTGGCGCTCGGCTTCCTCGGCGACTACGAGGCCAACCACGCCGTCGGCCGGGCGCTGCACGATGAGGATCGCACCGTCCGGATCCTCGCCGAGAACGCCATTCGGAAGATCTGGACTCGCATCGGAAACGAAACGCACCGCCGACAACTCGACGCCGTGGTCCGCCTCGTCGCCGCCCAACAATACGCCGAAGCAATCGCCAAGGCCACCGAACTGATTGACAACATCAGTTGGTTCGGCGAGGCATGGAACCAGCGCGCCGTGGCCCATTTTCGCGTCGGGCAGTTTGTCGAGGCCATCCGCGATTGTCACCAAGCGCTCGAAGTCAACCCCTATCACTTCGAGGCCGCCACCAACATGGGACACGCCTACCTGCAACTTGAGAACCAGGTCTCGGCGCTCGAATGCTTCCGCCGTGCCTTGCGGCTCAACCCCAATCTCGAAGGCGTTCGCGTTCAAATCGATCGGCTCGCGCGGCTTATCGAGGAACGCTGATCGTCGGCAAGCCTACCGCCGGGCCGCGCCGCGCGCCGCCTGCTCGAACTCGCCGAGTCGTTCCACGTAACGCATCGGATCGGCGCTGAATCTCTCGAGCGACGCTTCGCTGGCGAACAGGAATATCCGGCCCCCCTTGGGGAAGAACACGCCGTGCTGACGCCGGCCGGGGACGATCCGCCCCTCGTCGACGCGAAAGACCAAATCAATCCCCGAGGCGGCCGGGCTGTATCGGTCCGGATCCTGCAAGAAGCGTTGCTGCTGTTCGGGACCCGAAAACAGGTAGGTGCAACCGCGGTGATTCACGCCCCAGCGAACGTCGCCGACCGACCACTGTTCCCTCTCGACCAAATCGACCGGACAGAATCCGTCCAGACCAAACGGCGAACCGTTCGGGTCCTCCGGCGGCATCGGCTGCTCCGGAGCCGCCGTCATCGACGCGTCGCCCGCGGGCACGGTCGGCGCGTTGCTCGGCGGTCCCATATAAGGATTCGCCATTGAAGGGCCGCCGGTCGACGACGCCTGAGCCGGCCCCACGGCGGCGTTCTCGTTAGAGGCGGGCCCGCTGGGTTGCAGCGACGGCGTGGGCCAACCGGGCGATGAGGGAGCAACCGGCGAATGCCGCGCCGGATCATCCATCCGCGGCGCCGTGGCGGTCAAGGCGGGACCGGAAGTATAGGCCGGATCGCGGTTCGCCAGTGCCGGATTCGGTGAACTCGGCACGCCGCCCGCCATCGCTCCCACGCCCAACGCCGGACTCGGCGGCGTGTAGCCCGGCGCGCCGGCCACCATGGACGGAGCGTTCGGCACGGCCGATTGCGCGGGCACGGCCATCGCCGGCGGCGCGTAGGCCGTCTCGTGGGACGGCGCCGTCTGACCCGCGCCCACGTTCGGCGACGGAATCGACGGCTGCCCCTGGCCCGCCACCATCGGAGGGCGTCTCACCTCGGCCACGATCTGCTGCAGTCGAGCCAAGTAGGGTTGGCGTTCCACGAAGCCGGGCTGTCGGTCCAAGAGGCGGCCATCGGGCGTAATGACAATGTCGGTCGGCAAGGACTTCACGCCATGTTGGCGAGCAATGGCCGCATGCTCGCTCTGAACCACGTTCAGACGCACCGGAACATAGTCCGCCAGAATCGCCTGTTCAACGCTCGGGTGGCTAAGTACCTCCTGGTCCATCTTGTGGCAATAGAGGCACCAGGGTGCCGTGAAGTGTATGAGAACCAACCGGTTGGTGGCCGCCGCCTGACGGCGAGCGTCCTCGAGATTCGACTCCCATCGAATCGGTCCTTGTCCATATACCTGGCAATTCGACAGCAACAGAATTGTCCAAATGCCCAATATCCCGGCTTTTGTCCGCATTGTCGCAAGCCCTTGTGTAAGGATGTGAAGACGGCCTCCGATGGTTCCACGCAACCCGGTCTCGAGTTGCCGCGGGCGAAAGGCCGTGTCAACATGAGTCCGGTACGCATGATCCCGCGGGGGGACTTGACGCCGTGAACGTGCTCCGACGACAATACGACCATCGTGGACCCTGTCCGGCCGTCATTCTGTTATCGGAAACCGGTCGCCGCGAAATCGTGTCAAAATCGGCTAACCTTGACGAAAAAACCGATTCTCCGCGACGGACCAAGCCGAAGATGGTTCCAGATCGTGCCGGACGAGGACGGTGACCGAGTGGAGCGGCTGCAGAGCCAGAAACGCGAGAAATCGGCTATTTTTTTGGAATTGTCGGCTTCCGTCTTGACATCAACTCGGGAAAGGCTAAGATAACGGTAGTTTGAGTTCTGCCTTGCAAATAGGCACTTTTGGCCCACGATTGTGTATCTTCGGGCCAACCCCGGAAGTGACCGCCCCATGGTGGGGTGTGTTTTGCTTCGTCACTTCGGGTTCTGCTGTTGCCCGACAATTCGGGGGTAACGCTCCAGATAGGCCGTTTTTTGGCCTGCAAGAGCGTTGAGCAGATTACGATGAGTGGCTCTCGGTGCTAGGGCATTCTTCGCTGGAAAGGCTGCCGAGTAGTCAGCTTGTGCGTTTGGCGATTTTCGCCGGTGGGCGAGAATGAACCTCTTTCGAAGGGTCTTGCGGTTTATTGCCGTCAGCCCCGCTCCGTGATCTTGGGATGCTTCCCGGGCGTCGCGCGGGCTCCAAGTCCGCGCGGAACGTAAACCTGAAAAGGTGCAATATGGCAAAAAAGCAAAAAGGGCGACCTCGCGGCAGAGTAGCCGCGACCAATCAGGGACATCGCGGCCGACCTCGTGGAACGAAGGAACGCGGTCCACGAAGGCAGGAGCCTCGCGTCAGCAACAACGGCGACACGGCTGATGCGGGCGAGCAGGGTCCCGTCGAGCCCGGCGGGGGCGTTCTCGAAATGCATCCCAACGGATACGGCTTTCTCCGCGACCCGAATGCCAACTACCTTCGCCAGTTGAGCGACCCGTTCGTGCCTGGAAGCATGATCGAAAAGTACCGCCTCCGAGAGGGGGTCCATGTCAACGGCATGGTCCAACCGGCGCGACGCCAGCAAGGCCCACGACTTCGTGAAATCACCGATGTCGACGGCATGGTGCCTGACGATTACCGCAACGTCAAAACATTCGACGAGCTCACTCCGATTAATCCCGAGAGTTGGCTGCAACTCGAGACGGGTGCCACGCCGCTCACCACGCGCGTGATGGACCTGCTCACCCCGTTGGGCAAAGGCCAGCGAGCACTTATTGTCGCGCCCCCCCGAACGGGTAAGACTATTTTGCTCCAGCACATCAGCCAGGCCATCTCGACCAATTATCCCGACGTGACGCTCATGGTCCTGTTGATCGACGAGCGGCCGGAGGAAGTGACCGACATGCGCCGCGCCGTCAACGGCGAGGTCATCGCCAGCAGTCTCGACCGGGAGATCGAAAGCCACGTTCGCCTGTCGCAGTTGACCGTCGAGCGATGCCGCCGACTGGCCGAAATGGGCAAGGACGTCTTTTTGCTCATGGACTCGATCACTCGCATGGCGCGCGCGTTCAACAAGTGGGTCGGCAACACGGGCCGCACGATGAGCGGCGGCGTTGACGTCAAGGCCATGGACATTCCGAAGAAGCTCTTCGCCACGGCGAGACTGTTCGAGGAAGGCGGCTCGTTGACGATCGTCGCCACGGCCCTGATCGACACCGGAAGCCGCATGGACGAACTGATCTTCCAGGAGTTCAAGGGGACCGGCAACATGGAAC
>DOEZ01000369.1 GCA_003532715.1 Planctomycetaceae bacterium | reverse complement strand
GGTGGGGCGATTGCAGCAAGCCTTATCGCAATAGTGTAAGGTCCCACGGAAACACTTGCTGCACTCGCCCCACCGTACCACCTGCCCCGTCCTGCCTCGCGAGCAAGCACCAGATTGCGAGTCGCCTACCGACCCTTCAACACCACCCCGGGCGCCATGGACGGCTTGTTCGTCCTTGTGAAGGCACGGTTTGCCTTGCCTGTCACTGGCCCCCTGGCGTCATGACGTCGTTTGCGAATCAACCGATTCATCAACATGCTCGTGATTTCGCAGGTGTTCCTCACAGTAGCACTGCTGGCCGCGGCACTTCGAGCAGTAGCGGAAGTCCATACCGGGGTGGGTAAGATTCGTGATTCCGCAGACCACGCACACATGCCGCGGCTTCTTTCGCTCGGTGATGCGCGACGCCTGTTGCTTCATCGAACGGTGGCCATGGATCACGCGGAGGAATACGTCCTTGCCGAAGAAGACGAAGAAGTTGACCACCGACGCCGAGGTCATCGCGATCGCAACCAGATTGCCCGAAAGAAAGACCAGACAACAGCCGGCCCACGCGATCAGAGCCAGCCACCTCACGCGAATCGGAAAAACGAACATCACGTGGATCACGAAGTCGGGATACAAATAGGCAAACGCCAGGAACACCGAACCCTGCAAAAAGGCGATCGACGCGGGAACATCGGGCGCGAGGAACGACGCCGCCACCGTCGCGAGATATCCGACCAGCAGGTAGACGTTGTAGCGAAACGTGCCCCACGTCTGCTCCATCACGCTGCCGATGAAGTAGAAAAAATACCAGAACAGGGCCGCCCAGAGCAAACTGAAGCCGGGGGGATCGAACACGAACGTGACAAGCCGCCACACCTCGCCCTGCAAGACCAAACTCGGAATCAACGTCAGCCTTTCGACGATCGGCCGTTGAATCGCCCCGTGCAACTCCGCATGACGCCCGACGAAGAAAACGATCTGGCCGAAAATGATGACCAGTGTCACGTTGGGAACGGCGAATCGGCCCAGTCTGCGTTCAAGTCGGTCGAGGAGTTTCATCGGAGGAACTGACCCCAAGGTCATCGCGGCGTCCACTGGCCGGCCCTCCCCGAATCGATCAGCCGCCGGGGTCGATGCACGGCACCTCACTCGAACATTCTAGCAGGTCCGCAAGACGACGGCAATTACCATGTTTGGTCTTCCACCGCGTGCGTTTTCCGTTCTATTCCGGCTTGGATCTTGACAGCACGTTAACCCCGCCAACTGCACTGGCGGAGCCAGTGGCACGCACCGCCAACACCAGCTTGCACGTCACCTGTCCGCCGATCGATCTCACCTCGCTAACACCACCACGTTGTGTGTCTTTCCGCCTTCGAGTTCGACAGTGATTGGATCCGTCTTCTGGTCTTCCCTCGTCGGGTTGGGGTGTCCCTGAACGACATAGACTCCGGGCGGAACGTTCTCGAAGACGTGTTGATTCTTCGTGTCGATGTGCGCCATCCCGCCCCATTTGCCGACTGCGCGACCGCCCTCCTCCTCGATATTCACGATATAGGATTCGGGTCGCACCGTCACGCCAAAGAAGTCGACGGTTACGACGAGCCGCGCCGACTTGACCATTTCGAGCGTGAGGTCCTTGGCGGGTGTCTTGATCGCCGGTCTCAGTCCAGGGCGACAGTAACCCGGCTTGAAAACTTGAACCGAGGCGGTTCCGATGGGAACGTCTTCGAGGTGGAATCTACCTTGGGCGTCGGTCTTGACGGAATACCCCAGGGGTGAGTCATAACGCCCCATCGCCATCACGTCCGTGAGTCGGACCTCGACATCGGCCAAGGGCTGGCCCGCCGCATCGGTGACGAGCCCCGATACGGTTGCCACACGCGATAGTGTGGTGGGAAACGCTTGCCACCTGGGTTGATTGGTTGTATTGAAGTAGCCCGCGACTCGGGGCGCATATCCCTTGGCCTCCACCACGAGACGATTCGTTCCCAGCGGGACGTTCTTGATGAACCAGCGGCCCTTTTCGTCGGTCTTCGGTCGCGAGACCAGGGAGTAGTCGCGCCGCCCATCCGAGCCGTTCTTGATCTGTTCGAGTCGTATGCTCGCGGCAATAGGCTTCTTCGTCGTCGAGTCCAACACAGTCCCTTCGGCCACGCTTCCATCCTCCGGCTTGAAGCCGTGCGATTCGAGGCGGTTGTCGACAACTTCGATACCTTCGGGAACCTGCAACTCGGACCAGCGGACATTACCGCCCGTGTAGAGATCGATCGTCGCCGGCGGACTGGTTTCGGCGTCGTTGGGATCGGTCGGGTTGAACTCGGGTGGGCCCGTGCGGAATCGCTCCCAATGTTTCGGATTCCAGACCATGAACACCCAGTCAATTCGCGCGTCGGCCTCCCTTCCCGGTTCGCGGTTCGGACTCAGCCAGAAACTATGTCCTATTCCGTCATGAAGAACGATTCGTTTCGATTTCACGTCGAGCTTGGCGAAGTCGGCCAGAACAGCTCTGAAGGTCTCGGTATCGCCGCGGCATTCGGCATGGTATTGCCCGCCACCCAGCGGAGGCCCTTCCCACCATGCGACTCGCGCCGAATGGTTGAAGATG
>DOEZ01000353.1 GCA_003532715.1 Planctomycetaceae bacterium | reverse complement strand
CAACAACAGCAACAACAGCAACAACAGCAGCAGCAGTATACGCCGTTGCCCGAGGGTTATCAGCCAGCTCCAGCTCCCCAAGCCGGTCCGTCGATGATGCCGTTGCCGCCGACGTATGCGCCTGGAGCACCCGGCGCGCCGCAGGGCGGTTCAGGTATGGATCCGTACGGCGCGATGCCGACCGCGCCGACCGCGTTTGGCCTCTACGACTCGGCCCATCCGGGCGCGGGCGGCGGCTTCACGCCCACACCGATGGTCGGAGGGCCTTCGGCCGGCGGCGGACAGGGAATGGGAATGGGACCAGGACTGGGAACGAGCTTGGGATTCGGATCTGGCGCTCCCCCGTCGCCCACTCCAACCTCGTCGTTGGGCAATGCGGCCATGGCCGATCCGAGTTTTGGACGCTACGATTCGCAGAGCATCAGTCAGGCGACCTCGCCTCGCCAGCCTGCTACCTACGGTCAGGCTCGATCGCAGGTTCTCAGCCCGGCGAAGCCGTTTCAGGGATATCGTCCGCAAAGTGCCTACAGTCCGTACATGCGGTTGAATCAGCAGTCGTCGTTTACCGGCGCGTCGAACCCGTACTACGAATGGGTCAGACCCTTGCTTGAACAGCAGCAGGAGAACCGCCAAGTCGACCGTCAGATCGGTGGATTGACGGGAGTGGCTCGTTCCGGATTTCAGAATTTCGAAGCCATGAGACAACGACCGGGCAACACGATCCAACAGGGTCCCCAGCGCAATCCCTCGACGTTCATGAATACCGGGCAGTTCTATCCCGGCATGGGCCGATAGGCGAGGCGCGTCACGACATTGACTCGCGGAACGTGCGCGAAGCCAAGAGATCGAAGGCCCCTCTTCCTCGGGAAGGGGGGCCGTTTTGCATGGTGCCCGCTCAAGCAGTGCCTCTCGAGGCGAATTCGACCTGCCTCGCTTGGAGAAGGGCCTGCTCTGCCTCGTCGATTTTGCCGGCTTTTTGGCAAATCAGGCTCATCGCGACGAAGCTGAACGGGTCTTGCGGCTCCAGTTCGCACACCCTTCGGCCGTGCTGGACCGATTTGTCATGTTCTTCCAGCTTGTTGTAGAAAACGCTCAGGGCCGCATGGGCCAGGGCGAAGTCGGGCTCTTCCGACACGAGCGATTCGAGCTTCTCAACCGCCCCGCTCATGTTGCCCGCCTGTTGCAGGGCAATCGCCTCGTCGTATACATCATCTCTGGCTGGCATTCTGGCGTCTCCACGGTCGCTGGTTCGGGGAACAGTATCTCTGAGTCAAGTGTATGCCGGTCAAACCGGATTGGCCAGGACACCCCTCGCCGGCGTGGTTGCGGCCAAAAACGCGCTTTCCGCTTTCGGCCGACTGAATCAATCCGGCAGTGCGTACCGATAGTATGGGTAGCAAGGGCGAGGTCATGCCGAATGGGACGAGGCCATGCTTTGTGTCTTCGAGCACGATTTTTCTTGACACTCTTGGCAATCCGGTCTGGCGTTGGTCGGCCTGCCTCAGTAAGATACCCCACTCAATCGAGGGCCGTTCCGTGAAGATACATCCCACCGCCGTCGTCAGTCCCGAAGCGCGACTTGGATCCAATGTCGAGATCGGGCCCCTATGCATTGTCGAACCCGACGCCCAGATCGGGGACGATTGTGTTTTGCACGGCCACGTCACGATCAAATCGGGCACCATTTTGGGGAACGGCAACCGGGTCTTCGAATCGGCCATCCTCGGGGGTCTTCCGCAACACGTTCACATGCCCGAGCGACCCGGACGAGTGGTTATCGGCAACGGCAACACGATTCGCGAGAACGTGACGATTCACCGTGCGTTGCGCGAGGACGTCGACACGATTGTCGGCAACAACAATCTGCTGATGGTCAATACGCACGTCGCCCACGACTGCGTGGTCGGCAGCAACATCATCGTCACGAATAATGCGATGCTCGGCGGCCACGTGCATGTCGAAGATCGAGCTTACGTTTCGGGCGGCGTGGCCGTCCATCAGTTTTGCCGCATCGGGACACTGGCCATGGTGGGTGGACAGTCGCACGTGGTCAAGGACGTGCCTCCCTACGTGACGGTCGACGGGCTGAGCAGCTACGTGGTCGGCTTGAATCAGGTCGGATTGCGGCGAGCCGGCTACACGCCGGAACAAATCAGTCAACTGAAAACCGCTTACCGGGTGTTGTATCGCAACACGCTTCTTTGGGAGGAGCTTCTTTCCCAACTCAAGGCCGAGTTCCCCGAGGGGCCGGCGGCTCATTTCCATGAGTTCTGCTCGCAGACCAAGCGAGGCATCGTGCCCGAGCGACGCATGCCGCCAGGCGCCACGATCAAGCTCCGCCACGAGCCGGAGCAAGAAGGACTGTTGCGCGCGAAGGCGGGCTGAGCCAGACCATTCACGACACGCCTACGAACCTGAATCGCGAGCGGGAGTCGCGTAACGGACGATCGCCGCCTCCGAGTTCGGCTGACGCGTCACACACCGCGCCGTAATCATCGGCTCGTGGATAATCCAGCCGAACGGCCCATGGGTGGGGGTGCTTCCTCACGCGAACAAGGCTCAGGTGTCCCACGGAATAAGCTACAGTTCCAATAGTGGGAGTGTCCTCGCATCTGGCCCTCGGATGCCGCCTCGCGCCATGCGCGTGGCGAGTGAGAGCCCCCGGTTGCCTTTGCCCGCCCCAACCCCCGATCGCTTCGATGACGTTTTCCATGTTCACCCGCCGCAAGGAGCACGAGATCCAGAGTTTCGTGCTCAACCTGGTCAACAACCGTTGCCCGAGGTTGTCGTTCGGCAGGGACGAACTTCGACTCGACAGCAGGGTGAATCTGTCGACGGTGGTGCTCGTGGCGCCGCTCGAGCACGGCCGGGTGCAAGCGGATCAGAGCCTCACCACCGTTACGGCCGACTTTTCATCCACCGGCGTCTCGCTCGTTTTCGGCGAGTACCTCGGCCTTGACGAAGTCATTCTTGGATTCCAGCGTCGCACCACGATGACGTTTCTTCGCGCGAAGGCGAAGCATTCGAGCCCCATGGGAGCCGGCTTCTACAAGCAGGGCTTCAAACTTCTCGAAATCGTGCATTCCGACGAATACCCCGAACTCAAATCGCTCGAAGAGCGATTCTGAAGCGGCGCGGATCGCGGGCCGTCCGTCCCGATCGCTTGACGCGTCTTTCGGCATGGTCTACNNGCGGGTCATCGAGGTTCACGGTCGGATTCTCGCCCCCGCCAAGCCGCGGCCCAGGTCGGTGCGGCCCAAGAAGGCGGCCGATTTTCCCCACCTGTCGGCGGCCTATCTCGACGTGGTCAAGAAGCTCTCCAGCCCGTTGCTGATGGGTCCGCCCGTCTGCGACGAGTTGGTGGCCTTCGTCGAGCATCTGTTCACCGAGGAAGAAGCCGGAGTGACGCGCCATCTGGGACAGTTCGCCGGAACCACCGCCCGCCAAATCGCCCGGGCCGAGCACCGGCCGGTCGAACAGATCGAGCCGATCCTTCGGCGGCTGTCGCGCGAGAAGCGCGCGATCGCCGCTTCGGGCGAGGGCGACGCGACCAAGTATCGGCTCATGCCGATCATGCCCGGCATCTTCGAAATGGTGCTCATCGGCGAGTCGCCCGAGACCATGTCGCCTTGGCACCGTCGGTTCGCCGAACTGTTCGAGGCACTCTACGAGACGGGCTATTCGTCGGACTATCAACAAGGGCTGAAGGAGCCTTCGTCGTTCGTCCGCGTACTTCCGGTCGGCCGCGCGATCGAGGCTCATCCGATGGCCCTGCCATCGGACTACTTGGAGGTGGTTCTCGATCGCTACAAGGTCTTCGGCATCGGCAATTGCCAGTGCCGCATGACGATGCAGGTGCGCGGCCAAGGCTGCGGCAAGCCGATCGACAACTGCACCGTGATGGGCCAATGGGCGCAAAAGGGAATCGAGCAAGGTTGGCTCAAGCAGGTCTCGCGCAACGACGTTCTCGAAATCAAACGCGAAGCCGAGTCGCACGGGCTAGTGACCTGGATCATGAACGCCGAGTCGAGCAAAGGGCAGGCGTCGTGCTCGTGCTGCGGCTGTTGCTGCCACGCGATGCGGATCGCCAACGAGTTCAACGCCCCCGGAGTGCTGCGACCCGCGCACTTCACGCCTCGTTTCGACGATGCCCGATGCACATACTGCGGCAAGTGCGTCAAGATTTGCCCGATGGGCGCGTTGGAAATGAACCTCGAAGAGCGAACCCGCAAGTATCTGGCCGAGCGTTGCATCGGCTGCGGATTGTGCGCGGTGGCCTGCGGCAGCCGCGACGCCATCGCCATGGAGCCGGTCCCCGACTACAAACTCCCGTACAAGAGCTGGTTCTCGCTCCAGTTCCACTCGGGCGCGCAGATGCTCAAGAGCGCGTGGAAAGTGTGGCGGACGAGATAACCGCGGTGTGTGAATGATCCAAGCTCGCCACGGCTACGGTTTGCATCGCCACACCCTACCGTTTGTGGGGGTCGCCAGGCCGACGGTGACCGAAAGGGCGCGTCTTGGCCGAAGAATTCGGCCAAACGATGGACGTGAGGAGGGGGTGTGATGTTACAATGGTCGCAGGAGGAGGCCGGGACGGTTCTGGGCTCGCCGATGCGGTCAACGTCGCTTTTCTGTTTCGCTTGTTCCCACGAGAGAGGATTCTCATGAGGCTTCTGCGCATCGTGCTAGGATTACACGCAATGGCCCTGTGCGGCGGTCTGGCCCACGGCGCCCCGGTCGTCTTGTCCAACGTGCCGGCCTACGACTGGTATCATGGGTGCGGGCCGACGGCGGCCGCCTCGATCATCGGCTATTACGATGTGCATGGTTACGACAACCTGTTCACCGCGTCGGGTTGGAACAAC
>DOEZ01000363.1 GCA_003532715.1 Planctomycetaceae bacterium | reverse complement strand
CGCCTGGATCGGCGACGGCAACAACGTGGCTAAGAGCCTGGCGCGAGGGTGCGGTAAGGTCGGCATGAGCATGACGATGGCCACGCCCGAGAGTTATCGGTTCGACGACGCCTTTCTTGCCCAGCTAAGACAAGAGGTGCCGAATCTCGATTTAACGGTAACCGACGACCCGGTCGAGGCGGTGCGCGACGCGGCGGCCGTGTATACCGACGTTTGGGCTAGCATGGGCCAAGAGGCCGAGCGCGAGCGGCGGCAACGCGATTTCGCTCCGTATCAGGTCAACGCCGCGTTGATGTCGCACACGCAGAAGGGGACGGTGTTTCTCCACTGCCTGCCGGCGCGGCGCGGCGAGNNGTGCTCGACGGTCCGCAAAGTGTCGTGATTCAACAAGCGGGCAACCGCATGCACGCCCAAAAAGGCATTTTGGCCTGGTTGCTTGGCGGCCAACGATAAGAACCGTCGTCTGACGAGTTGCCGGACGCAGCCGGCGTCTCGCCGTCGCTGACGAGGCCCGATCGCGTGCGATGTCGTCAAACTCGCACCGGCGCGCGGCAGATCGGACAGGCGAAGCACGAATGCCTCGCCTGTCCGCTCAACGTCGCCGATCTACTCCGTGTCGCCGTTTTTTCGGACGGCGACGATTTTCATGACCTTCGCTTCCTTGCCCTCGTCGTCGAGCACGTACGATTCCATGACAACCTTGTTGTCGGATTCAAGCCGAACTTCCTCGCGGCCCTTGACGACCTTCTTTTCCATGGGGCAATACGACTTAGTGTGGAACGTGAACTTCTTCCCCGACTCGTCGGCCGCGCCCAGGCCCGTGCATATGCCGGTGCCCATGGAACACGCCCAAATCGACGTGTACTTCTTTCGGCCGTTGTCGTATCCGATCAGTCCCATCCCTTCAAAACCGGGCTTGCCGTCGAAGCAGGTGCCTTCGTATTTCTCCTTGAGAAACCGGCCGCCGAGAACCCACTTGCGCTCNNAGGTCCAATTGCCGACCAGCGAGTTCAGCTTCGCGTGTTCGGGGCCGGGTTTTGCGGCTTCCGCCATCGCCGCCATCATTTCATCCGAGCCAGGTTCGGTCTTGGCGTCGTCCGCCAAGCTCGATCCGCCCACAAACGTCAGCACCAATACCAGCATCGCGCCCGTGCGAAGCAAATTCAGTGTCGCTCGCATTTTACTCTCCTCGTTCTCTTTCGCGGCCCCCTGAATAATTTCCGTCACGTCACTTCGCAATCTGAAGGCTTGCCGAAAACGGGAGGGAGCCGAAAGCCCGCCATCGAAATCCTCCGCATGCGTTCCTCTTTGCCGGCAGTGACACCCGCACGCCGTCGACGCGTTCGAAAGTTCCAAGGAACTCCGACGCAAGTATTGACAATGGGAATCACTGCCGTGCCGTTCGTGTTCCGCTGTCAATGCGTCACACTCGCGAGAATTATACGGATGCCAAGAAGTCCGGAAATCCCCAGCGTGAGTGTCTCAGGAAGCCCGACAATTCAGGGCGTCGTTGTTTTTGAAGTCCCAAACAGGGTGCGTCGAATTCCACGTGGCCATTCGACTCGGCAAAATCGACGTTTCGGCGAACGGTTCGCGAAATCCGGGGGATGCCCTTGGCCGCGGATGCTGTCTAGAATTTCGAATGGGTCCGATACTGGGATGTTTCACCTCATCGGGGCGGATTCGCCGTCGCAATCGAATTCCACGAGAACCCAATTACAGAGGAGAGAAACCATGTCGACCAAAACCAGAGTCCACGTCACGACGTTCGCAAGGCCGTCGGATCGGGAACTCGTCGCAATTCGGACCGTCGATGCGCCGCGTAGGCTCGTCTGGGACGCCTGGACCAACCCCAAGCACGTGCCGCAATGGATGCTCGGCCCGGAAGGCTGGACCATGCCCGTCTGCGAAATCGATCTTCGCCCGGGCGGAGCGTGGCACTTCGGTTGGCGCGGACACGATGGCACGGAGATGGAGATGCGCGGCGTATATCAGGAAGTCGCACCGCCCGAGCGACTGGTTAACACTGAGTCGTGGGGCGGCGACTGGCCCGAAACGCTCAACACGCTGGTCCTCGCCGAAGCGAACGGCAAGACCACGATGACCTGCACGATTCTTTATCCGTCGAGGGAAGCCCGCGATGCCGCGATCGCCACGGGAATGAACGACGGCTGGTCCGAGAGTTACGATCGGCTCGACGAGTACTTGGCGACGATCGCGTAATGCCGGCGACTTGCGCCAAAGATCACTTCGTGGCGGTGTTGTGATACCGCGCGAGCTGAAACGAGACGGCAATCATGTTTCCTCGCGAGCTGCACGGTTAACTCGGACTATTCCTGTACGACCAAGGTTTACTTCGCGTCACATCAGATCGACGAGCACGCTGTTTTGCAGGTCCATGCCGAGGCGAGTGAGCCGGAGCGCGCCTTCGTGCCACTCGAGCAGCCCGGCGGCGAGCGGCTTGTCCATTTTCTCGCCGAACGCTTCGCGAATGCTCAGCCCGTGCATGCGAGTAAAATCCCGGTCACGCACGCCGCGGGTCATTCGGAGGCCGAGCATCATGCTTTCGAATCGTGCTTCTTCTTTGGATAGGCGGTCGATCTTCGGCGCTTCGCCGGCTAGGTAGGCGTCGAGCGTCGGCGGGTTCATCACGCGGCACTCGTCGAAGAAGCTGTGCGCCGCGCAGCCGAAGCCCAGGTAGGGCACGCGAGTCCAGCAGCCGATATTGTGCCGGCAGGCGTAACCGTCGCGCGCGAAATTGCTGATTTCGTATTGCTCGAATCCGTGTTCGACGAACGTGTGGCGAGCCAGTTCGTACATTTCGCGCTCGATGTCGTCGTCGGGAAGGGCCAACTCGCCGGACTCGATTCGGCGGTGGATGGGCGTTTGCGGCTCGACGATCAGACCGTAGCAGGAGAAGTGCGTCGGGACGAGGGCGAGGGCCGCCTCGAGTGTTTCGCGCAGGTCGGCGACGGTTTGCGTGGGCAGCCCGAACATCAGGTCGAGGTTGATATTGTCGAATCCCGCCTCGCGGGCCATGTTGACGGAGGCCATCACTTGCGGCCAGTCGTGGATGCGGCCGAGCAGCCGCAGAAGGCGCGTCTGCCGGGCTTGCGCGCCGAGCGAGAGCCGGTTGACGCCCGACTCGTAAATCGCGTGGGCGAAGCGAGGCGTGAGCGTTCCCGGGTTGCATTCGCACGTGATTTCGGCGGACCGCTGGATGGGAAATGCGTCGAACAGGGCGTTCAGGATGCGCGACGCCTGGGTCTCGTCGAGCAGCGAGGGGGTGCCCCCGCCCAGGAAGATCGTATCGGCCGGCGGGTGGCCCGTCGCCTGGCCGCGACGGGTTATTTCGCGGACGACCGCATCGACGTATCGCGGGATGTCGGCTTCGCGGCTGGCGTAGGACGCGAAGTCGCAATACGCGCACTTGCTCGCGCAGAAGGGGATGTGTACGTAGAGGCCGATCGGCGGATGGGAAGGACTCTGCATGGTATGCCGGATTCGTTTTGGTCGGTGGGGGCGTCGGGCGCGGGCGGCGTTGTCATTTTATCGCGAAGACTTTTCACCGCGAAGGTCGCCAAGAGCGCGAAGAGGCGAGCGTGCGGCGTCTTTGCTGCTAGTGACGTCATGGTTGAAATCTGTTGATGCCGCGTCCGTGCTGCAGGGTGATGGTGTCCGCCGATAATGACGAACGGCACGCCGGCGCGAGCCAGAAGAGGGTTGGGATGCCACGGCGAGCCACGACGCCGGTACGTGGCTTGGTGAGAATCCCCGATGAAAGCGGGGTCTCCTGGAGGGCGTCTTTTCCCGCTTGCTCCTTGCCGCAAGATCTCGCGCAGATTGTGCGTGAAATGTCGGCGATCACTCAGTGGGGGTGTTGCCACGGAAATCAAGCAACGTGTGGTAGATGGTGATATTACCGAGGTTCGGTCGGGCGTGTCGCGTCGCGTAGGTGTGCTCGAACTCGTCGACCAAGGGGACTCTCGCCCAAGCGCCGTTGGCAGTCAATTGATGATTGTCTGGCGCGTCAGGGTGGAGTTTGCCGCCGATTCTGTCGGCCCAATGGGTCGGCGATTCCGATTGGACGTAGCCCAACATCCCTCCTTCGTCGCCCATGCGGCCATACAACTCGACAAGGAACATGCCGAGGCCGTTCCCGCCGACATACTCGCTCACCGAGTGTGTATCGGAAGCGCGAAGCCTCTTTGCTTCAAAATGATAGACGGGGCGGCGACGCGACTCAGTGGATTCGAAACGAATATCGATTTTCGGCCGACCCTTGCCCCGAAGCCCGGGCACATCAACGGGCATTTGGTCGTAAACGAAATATCGATCGGCCCAATCGGGTAGAACTCCGTCGTTCTGCCCAGTCTGGATTGCTTCTCTGAGTCGCTGCGTAATGAAATCTTCTTCCGACTCGCTGTGGCTCTCGCCATGGATTGCGACATAACCGAAGGCGATCAGTTCATGGCAGTGGCGTCGAAACTGCGGGGCGTATTCCCCGGCACTGGGGCCGTCAACGGCGCCGCTGGGATGGCTCTGCAACGACACGTCATTTCTCCCCGCCAGCCAGCGTTTCGGCAAGGATCGTATCGGCGTCGAGCAGGGCTTGGCTACGGAGCCAATGGAGACGCTCCAACGGCTTGAGCAACAGCACTCGCGTACCCTCGTAGATTCGCAGGTTGCGATGGAAATAAAGCCACTGGCCTCGCTTCTGCCTGGCAAGCTCTTGTGCTCGTTGAAAGTCGGCCGAGGTAGTCTCGTCGGCGGACCGCACCTTGACCGGCGGGGCACCGCGAGAGTTCCTGAGCAGTTCCACGTCGATCATCCCGGTGTGAGAGGTCTTGTCGTAGAGGATCCCGACCCTGTGACGGAGTCGTGAGTTGTCTTCGAAGAAGCCATCCAATTCGGCTTGTAGAACCTTGGCGTATCTCTCCAACTCCTCGCGTTCTGGAACCCCGGCAGTCTCTTCGCAGACCTTTCCCTTGATGGCAAACCGTTTGACCCGTACGAAGTCTTCGACCAGGATTCTCTCGCGATCCTTCAGCCGCAACAGCTTGTAGACCCGGTCATTCAGTTCCGTGACTAGTTCGGGAAGCTTGCTGGGCGCTTCGGCCATACCGGGAAGCGGCATCTGCTTTGACGACGCTGCCGCGATCCTAGAACGCGGCCTCTTCGGAGGCTCCGTCGGCGATGCGGCGACGAGGCGGGCGTGCAGATCGAGCCATTCAGCGGATTCGGCGGCGCTCAGACTCGCCAAGGGAATGGGCAACGCAATAAGAGTATTGAGCGTCGAAATACTAACCGAGACACCCCATTGCGGAGCGAGCAAGTACTGGTGATAACGTGCGAAGTCCGAGCTGAGATAAAGGGATAGGATCTTAAGGAAGTCGGCTTCGGTCTTCGGTCCGGCGATAGCTGGCTGCCGAGCGCCGACAACAATGAAGTCGTCGCTATAGACGGCGAACCGGCGCGCGGCATCGCAAAGAATGTGCGGCGGTCGCGAGACGACGACTGGCAGGTCGGCTCGACCCGGACGAGAATGCGCCAATTCCTGCGGAAGCGTCTCCAGCATCGATTTAACGAAGGCGAATAAGTGGTCCACGCCGCGCGTCGCATTCTTCTTAACGCGATTCTTGCCGAACAACTCCTGTACCTTGGGCCCGGATCTTCGTGGCTCAAAGCCAGAGTGGATATTCAACCCTCGTTTCTCCGCCTCCTTCGCGAGATTCATCGGAAATCGACGACCGATAGACTCGAGTAGCCTCCGATCGCGGTATGATCCCCACATCGCCAACTTCCAGGTCAGCGCGTCGCCGCGAATTGCCTCGACAACGCCAATCTCGCGAAGCTCGTTCCCGTTGATTGTGATCGTCCAGGTATCGACCGTTTGATTGAAAGCACTGGGACGGTTGGCTTTTTGGTCTGTCACCAACGGGGAGAACGTCAATATCCGCTCCGTCTCGTCGATCACGTCCGGACCGTCCGGGCGTTTCCGGTAGAAAAAGGCGGCGGCCGGGACTTCCGACCGACCGGCGAACAGGACGTATGCCAAGTTGGCAAAATTGGCTACCACGCTGACCTTGGCGCGAGCGAAAAATGCCTGACGGAAGGCCCTGGACTCGTCTTTGAACAGCGTCATGGCCGGCATCAGAAGGCCAACGCTTGATTTGTCGCCGATGTGCTCCGTCGCCTTCCAAGCGAATAGTTCGGCAACCTGGTTGCCGCCAGTCGGGTACTCCTGGGAGTTGGCGTTTCGCCAACTGCGAGCCGGCTTATCCTCCGGACGCGGCTTCTTTTCGTTGGTCTCTATCCATGGCGGATTGCCGACAAGCCACGCGAACTCGGTCTCGCCCATCTTCTGGTGAAACTCCGAGTTCGTGTTGAAGAAATCGTTGGTGGGCCCGCCGAAGATGTTCGACCCGCGCAGCTTGGGGAGCTTGAAGTTCGTCTTGCTCAGATCGGGCGGATCCACGTAATCCAGCAGCGTAAGAACGAGGCTCAACTCCGTCACCTGGCAGGCGTCCTCGTCGCGGTCGATGCCGAATATATGTCCACGCAGCAACTCGCGCAGCTCGACCGGG
>DOEZ01000260.1 GCA_003532715.1 Planctomycetaceae bacterium | reverse complement strand
TCGGCGGCTGGGGTGTTTTTGTTGAGCGGCAGTTCGACGCGGACGCGGGTGCCTTTGCCGGGGGTGGTTTCGATCGTGGCGGTTCCGCCTAGCAGGCCGGCTCGTTCGCGGATTCCCTTCAGTCCGAAGCAGCTTCGTTCGACCTGGTTCGTGTCGAAGCCGTTGCCCCAGTCCTCGACTTCGAGAAGCAGCCAGCCCGGCTCCTGTCGCAGGCGGACTTGGATCTTCGGGCTTTCGCTGTAGCGCAGCGCGTTTGTGAGGCTTTCTTGGACGATGCGAAACAGTGAGTTTTCCCAGGCCGGGTCGAGACGGTCGAACTGGACCTCGTGCAGGAACTCGATCTCGGTCGGGCCTGATTCCTTCATGTCGATGAGGAGGTGTTCGATCGCGGCGACCAGGCCCGACTCGTCGAGCACGGGCGGACGCAGGCCGCGAATGAGCCGCCTTGTCTCGGCGAGCGCTTTTTGGAGCATGATCGAACCGGCTTCGTGCGACTGGATGGCCTGATCGAGATCGTCGCGGCAGAGCCGTTCGAAGTTGCCGCAGTACATCGACGCGGCGGTAAGCTGCTGCGCGAGACCGTCGTGGATCTCGAAGGCAATGAGACGGCGTTCTCGCTCTTGGGCCTCGAGCAATTGGTGGAGAAGCTGCTGCTCCTCGATCAGTCGCTCCTGGAAGTGTTTTCGCTGGGTGATGTCGATGGCCAGGGCCAAAACGCGCGGGATGCCGCCGATGACGGCCTGCTTGAGCGTGACCTCGGTCCAAAACAGCTCGCCGTTGCTGCGTCGCGACCGCCACTCGAACTTCTGCGGGCCTTCGAAGGCGGCCTTGCGCAGCAGTTCATCCGCTTCGCGCTGCGAGTAGGGAGAATGGCCTTCGCTGATGTCTTCGACGGTGCCTCGCATCGCCTCGTCGCGCGACAGGCCGAACATGTCGAGCATGGTTTGGTTGACGTCGACGACGCGGCCCGTCGGAATCTCGTGGATGAAAATGGCGTTCATCGTCGCGTTGAAGATTTCGCGATAGTTTTGTTCCGAGGCTTGGAGCGCTTCCTCGTAGTGCTTCCGGCCCGTCAGATCGTTGCCGATGCAGAGAATCTCGGCAAGTTCTCCGTTCTGATCGAAGAGTCCTTTGTTGGTCCAGGCTACCCAGACACGTCCGCCGTCGCGGTGCATGTTCTCGTTTTCGTGGTTCTGATGGCGTTCGGGGTGCTCGCAGATGTCGCGGATTTCCTCGACCAGGTTCTGGCCCGCGCCGTCCACCTCGGGAACAATGGTTCCGACCACGTTCTTGCCGAGCAGCTCGTCCTCGGGGTAGCCGAAGAAGGAGCAGGCGAATCGGTTGACGAACGTGATGTTTCCGCGACGGTCCATCCGAAGAATGACGCTGTTGACGTTCTCGACGAGCTGGCGGTAGCGTGTCTCGGACTCGCGCAGTCGGGCGAGCGTTTCGGCGTGACGCGCTTCGGTGGCTTCGAGGGCGGCTAAGCGATCGCGTGCCCGCGCAAGCTCCTGCTGAAGTCGTTCGATTTCGGGCTGATGATCGTCCACGTAACACCTCGCGAAAAAAAGGCACGAAAAACATCCGTCGCGTCGGACGACTTCCGAGAGAATTATAGGTCTGGCAATGGGCCGCCCACAAGAAGGGACGGCGAATGGGGGGGCCGATTGAGAGGTTAACCCTACCGTAGGGGGGCGAATTTCGTAGTTCGATCGGTTCGGGTCGAGAAAGCGGGAAACTTGGCCGGTCGGGCGCGTCATAAGGCGGGTTTGCGGCCGAGGAAATACCCATGGTGGAGCAACCCGACACTTGGGCAACGTCGAGTAAACTCGGCGCGAGTAACGGCCGATGATGGAAGTTCTACAGGCGTATTTGAGTAGAAAAGAGGCCGAAGGCCAAGGGCCGCCAATTTTCTTGAATTGCCTGGCTTGTGCAAAGTAAGTTGGCCGATATAATTGGGCTTTTGCGATTCGTCACCTGCGAGTTGGGGCCTTTGGGGCTGGCGACGGGGCGGAGAAGTTTTTCAAAAAATTTCTCGTGAAAGTGCTTTTGCCCTTTGACAGCCTTTGACCGAGTCGCTATATTGAGAGGCTCGCTTGTGTGAGTCGCGGTTGTGTGGCCAGTTGGACGCGGCCCGTGTTTGGCGGACGAAAACGTCGGAACGCGAGCCCTGTCGAACTGACAGCGAGGCGAATTCACCCTCTTTTGGGGGCGAATTTGTTTCGAGGATCTTTGACAATTTGGTTGTGATTTTTGTGGCATCTTAAAGATGGATCACGTCGGCGCGAAATGTTCGTGTCGAATGATTTCATCTGAGAGCCTTTAGACTTGCGGTGGTTGGCCAACGGGCTGGCTGCCGCTTGTAAGAGCAATCGTTACTTGGATCTGGATATGCGGGCGGCCCCCTTTGGGTCGCAAGAATATCCGATGCGGTGGCGGGCGCGTGAAGACGGCGCTTTCGAGCGTTGGATTCATGTGGCCAAGCTACTAAGGGCACATGGGGGATGTCTTGGCGTCAGGAGGCTTTGAAGGGCGTGGAAGACTGCGATAAGCCCGGGGGAGTTGTCAAACGAGCGTTGATCCTGGGATTCCTGAACTGACGCAAGCTGAATACATAGGCTTGCGTAGCCAACGCGGCGAACTGAAACATCTCAGTAACCGCTGGAAAAGAAAGAAAAATCGATTTCCTCAGTAGCGGCGAGCGAACGGGAAAGAGCCCAAACCGATGGTTACGGCCATCGGGGTTGTGGGACCAACGACATGTATTGCTAAGATTTAGCCGAATAGGACTGGAAAGTCCAATCGAAGAAGGTAACAATCCTGTAGGCGAAAAGTCGAAGCAGCTAGTCGGAATCCCGAGTACCGCGGGACACGAGAAA
>DOEZ01000568.1 GCA_003532715.1 Planctomycetaceae bacterium | reverse complement strand
ACGTCGACGGCTCGCACATCCGCACGCTGCTACTGACGTTCTTCTATCGCCAAATGTACCCGCTGATCAAGAGCGGCCACGTTTACGTCGCCCAACCGCCCCTGTTCCGCGTGCGTCGCAAAAAAGACGTCTACTACATCCAGACCGAGGAGGAAATGAAGGAGCAGTTGCTCGAGGCCGGCCTGGGCGACGCGGCGTTCGATCCNNGCCGGCTGATCGAGGGTCCGGAGATGGAGAAGCTCTGCCGGACACTGGCCTTGTTGGAGGATTCGCTCGTCGCACTCGAGCGTCGCGGGATCAGCCTGAAGGGACACGCGGCGAGGCAAGACCCGGTCAGCGGCCGGCTGCCCGTCTTCCACGTGTTCCTCGGCCCGCGCGAACACTGGTTCGCCACGCGCGACGAACTCGACGCCTTTCTGGCGCAACAGGAGGCAGACACGGGCAAGGAGATCGAAGTGAGCGACCGGCCTCGCGAGACGAGCGAGGAAAATGGCCACGAAACCGAGCGGGTTCACATCGTCGAGCTACACGAAGTCCGCTCGATCAACAATCAACTGGCCGCCCTGCGCGAAATGGGCTTCGAAATCGACTCACTGTTTCCGATCGAGCGAACGGGCGTCGAGGAATCGCGCTACCACATCCGCCGCGGCGAAACGACCAGCGGGCTGGACGACCTGCGGGGATTGCTGGCGGCCGTTCGGTCGGCCGGCGAAAAGGGCCTGCAGGTAACCCGGTTCAAGGGCCTCGGCGAAATGAACGCCGAAGAGCTTCGCGACACGACGCTCGACCCGGCCAACCGAACCTTGATGCAGGTGACCATGGAAGACGCCGGAGCGGCCGACGACCTGTTCCGCGTCTTGATGGGCGACAAAGTCGAACCACGCCGCGAATTCATCGAGAAACACGCGCTGGAAGTAAAGCGGCTGGATGTATAAGGCGAGCGGGGAGACGTAAGTCCCCTGTTGGTCCCCGGTAAGTCCCAAGTTCACCCCAGTTCTATCTCCCATAAGTCGCCGGTGCGCTCCCATTTCGTCCGCATTTCAACCCATACCGAGACCGGACTCAATCGTGTGCCCAAACCGGTCCATGAGAACCGAGCCATGCTGAAGAAACCCCGAGGCCTTCACGTGTTCGTCGTTCTGGCGACCGTCGCGATTCTCTCGCTGCTCGCGTGGGACCAGTATGGCCGGTGGCAGGCGCGCCGCCGGCACGAGATTCGTATCAACGCGTTCGACGAGAGCAAGGTCCCGCCGGTCGTTCTGCCCGCCAACAGGATCGTGAAGAACGAGCCGCTCGCGGGCCGGTGGGTGAGAACCGTGGGGCGCGGATTCAACTCGGTGCTTGTTTTCGAGGCACCGGTCGAGGGAACGGCCCGGCCGTATCGCGTGGAGTTTTCGACGCACACCAGCACCTCGAGTCACCGCAACCGGCGCACGGCCGAATACAGCGACGGGCAAGTGACATTGGATAGACCCGTCGCGGAGACCAGCGGCCCCGTCTACCGGCGGCTCCACTGCGCCCGCGTGGGGAACAAGCGAATCTTGATACCCGAAACACGCTCCGACAAGACGGCCGAACTGCGCGCGGCCATCCGTGGCGCGGAGAAGGACGGCGAATGGCGGGACCTCGAAGCACTCACCTACATCCGCCAAGACGGGGAGTCGCGATGAACAGGCGACTCACGCGGAGACGCGGAGCGCCGAACAGGCGGCCGGAATGCCGTATCGGTTGGCAAGGCGGGGGACGGCATGGTATTCTTGAGGTAAGGGTAGCGTCAAGTCTTGATTCTGGAGTCGCCAGGGGAGCTAGGCGTCGATAGTCCCGCACTTCGCCAGGAATGCTTGCTCCGAGCACCAGAACGGATGTCGCGAGGAGAGCAGACGGCATGGTATTGTCCCACGAAAGGCCAATTGCCCGCGAGCGACCCGGTGTTTGGTCGAGTCATGTGCGGGCTCCCGGTGTTTCGCCAGCGGAATTGCGTCATGCGGGCATGTCTCGGGCACGGCTCGGATGTCTGCTGCTGGCGTGCCTGTTCGGCATCGGATGTACGGATCCGTCGCGGTCCAGTGGAGAAAGCGGCAGGCGCGACGATTCGATCAACGGGGATCCGCGGTTCGTCCATGACCTAATCGCACTGGAGTCGGCGAGGATTTCCGTGCAGCAGCCGGCGACCGCGACTTTTTCGCGCGCCGGTGGCTCTCTTACTCTTTCAAATCATGATTGGCCAAACGCCGAGTTGGATTCGGAAACCAAAGCGTCGGCATGCCGCCTGCTCAGAGAGATGGTCGCGAAGCACCCCCTGCAGCGATCTTTTCGGAGCATCCAAAAGGACCATTTCGTCGCGCCCGACTACTCTTTCTCCTTCTCTCTGCCACATGGGAGTGCTTTTACCGTTACGCTGTACCGCTTTTCACCAGAACTCGTGGAGATCGAACACGATCTCGGCGGCGCGGGCATCGTTCCCGACAAGAACATGCAGTCGAATATCTACTCTTTCTTCGCACAGTGCATTGCGTCCGAACGTCCAGAGACCGCGAAAGCCCTTCGAGCCCATTCGGAGCACTTGGGTCTCGAACCGGACCGGAAGGAAGACCATACAGCGGATTGACGGCAGGCGGGAATCGAAACGGGGATCGTGCCGAGAAGCATGGAAAGAGACGCACCATGGATTTCGAGAATTCGCGAATTCTCGAAGTGATGCCGAGGACACCAGTACGATTATTCCGCCTCACGGCCTGGTTAGCTCACGAGGATACGGTATGAACGAGAAATCCGCTCGAAAGCCCACTGTCAGAGGATTCGCGCGACGATTTCCATTTACGTTGGGTGCGATAGTCTTCTCCGGCTTCGTCATTACTTTCTTTGCGTCCGTGGCAGCCGGACTTCTCGACAGCGGTTCGATCCCAGGGATACTGAAACCGCTCTTCTTGCCAGGCGTACTGATCGCGTATTCGCTTGGAGTGGCAACGGACTCCAAAGTCGTCCTTTGGACAGGCTTCGCACTGGGCGTCATTCTGTTCTACGGGTTCGTTGGCGTTATCCTAGATATCTTGCTTCGTGTGTCGTTGGCTCGTGACGAGGGTCGCGGGGCTAGAGGCGCGTTATGAAAGTGGTTAAGCGGATACTGCTCGCCTTGTTTGGGCTTCTCAGCGGCTTGACCGGCCTTGTGTCGGTTTTTGTCGCCGTTTACCTGATGGTTATGAGCATCAAGGGAATCGCCAATCCCGCAAACCGTTTCATGTTTACGCTGTTCCAGTTCGTCATATCCGAGGTGTGTTTGGCGTTCGGAATAGCGGCCCTATTCCACGGTCTGCGATGCATCTTCGATCGCTTCGACTGGTCTGCGGGCATTTCCGAGAGATACTGGCGTCGAGCCGTTTACCACATGCTGGCGCTGCCATGCGTCTTGATGGGCTGCGCCGTGCTCATCGAAGCCGCGCGGCGGCTATGGTAGAGACGAAACCAGCGTGTGTCACTCGCGAGGCAGATTGCGGGGATACGGCGGATCGGCCTGGTCGGGAAGCGGCAGGTGGTACATCTCGGCCCAGAGTTCCCGGTCTTCCTCGCTGGCGTAGTAGCGAAGCCAGATTTCCGGATCGCGGCTGTCGCCCGTGCAATCCCAGTGCAGATAGTTGCGCCCCGAGTCGATTTTTTTCTCGCGCGACGGGAGGATGTCGCGACAGATCAGCGAGTACAACTCGCGATCGCTCAAGTGATCGGTGAAATCGAGAATGATCCGCTTCTCGTGGAGCCGCCGGATGACGTCCCAGAGAATCTCATGCAGCGTCGCATCGTTGAGAACCGCGGGGCGCGGGGGGCGCAGTTCCGGCTCGAACCAGCGATAGATCGGCAGCACGGGGGCCTGTTCCCAGGCCAGCATCGACGCCAGATACTCATTTTCGACGGCGAGCGGCAGATGCTGGACGTTCACGCGACTGATCGACTCGTCGTAGAACGGTTCCAGTGCATTACGCAACTCGGCATTGCGGAGCAACTCCTCCACTTCGATATCCTGCGGACGGCGAGAATCGACCATGCGGTGGCACTCTCAAACTTAACCCATTGCCTACGAAACCAGGTGCCTTATCGAGACGGAGGCGACGGCCGAGGGCCGTCAACCGCGCCGAGAAACGATCGCTCCGCGCGTCCATCTCATTCCTTGACCTTAACAAGGAACCGTTTTTTTGGGAAGTGTTTTTCGGCCGGATAGCCACCTAATCCCCGCAACCTGCCCCGAAAACCGCTACGATCACCCCGATCACTTTTCCCATTCTTGCCAGTCGCCTTGGGCTTCACGCGCCGCCCAATTAACCACGGCGACCCGCCCGCCCGCCAATCTCCATTGACACAAACCCACGCGCCCGATACGCTTCCGGCGAATGTTCCGTGAGGCTCGATTCTTTCCCCCTTGGCCAGCGTGCGGCATGTTGCCCATTTCGCGCAGTTTCCGCCACGACCGGCGTTTTGCACCGTTCCGCGATGCCGCAACGGCCTTCGTCTGGCTGTTGCTGGGCGTCTGCCTGTCGGGGTGCTCGCCGATCAACCTTGCGCAACGCCCGGGCAAGCCTTGGCTCCGGCAGCCTCGGATGGCGTCCGATAGCGTGGTGCTCGACGTCTTCGTCGTGCGGTTTCCCTTTGGCGATCCGGAAATCAACGGCCCGGCCTGGCGCGCCATCGACGAACAGCACCCACCCATCGAGTATCGACGGCGTTTCCTGGCCAACGGGTTTCGAGCCGGCGTGCTGGCCGGACAACTGCCGTCCGAATTGTCCGAATTGCTCAACGTGGGCGGCAACAACCGGCTGCCGGGCGAAATGAGCCGGCTTTCGGCCGAAGAACTGGTCAATGGCCCCACCGTGCTGCGAGGCCACTTCCAACTCCGCCCCGGCGCGGAAAAAGAACTCGTTGTCAACCAAGACGAGGACGATTTGCCGGTGATGCTCCGTGACGAGTCGGGCAATGCGTCGAGCCAAACCTATTGCCGCCCCGAATTCCAACTCGCCGTGCGAGCGCAATTGGTCAATGACGGGCGCGTCCGCCTTGAACTGGTGCCCCAAATCCTCCACGGCAACTACAGCCAACGATGGTCGGCTGACGACCAAGGCATGCTCCACTTGAATCCGGGCCGCGACAAGCGTTCGTTCGATGACATGAAGATCGAAGCCCTCCTCTCGACCGGCCAAATGCTGGCCATCTCGACCATGCCCTCGTGCCCGGACAGCCTCGGCCACCACTTCTTCCGCGAGTCGTCGGGCAATCAGAAGCTGATTCTTATCCGCCTTTCCCAAACGCAGCACGACGGCGAGTTCGACCACAAGGCCGATTTGGTCATCCAGTAGGTGGGGCGATTGCGGCCTCTCTGCCGCAACCGTCAATTCTCGCCAGTTCGAAACCCGATGCGTCGTCGCGGTTTGTCGTCAGAGGGGGGCTGCATGAGTTGGCGGATCGCGTCGAAAACGATCTTGAACTGGGTATCGTATTTCTTTTCAAGCGCATCGAGCTTTCGAGCCAAGTCGGCGTGCGAGGCCAGAATCCGCCGCAGCCGGACGAACGCTCGCATGATTTCGATGTTCACGGCCACCGCGCGTGGGCTCCGAAGCACGCTCGACAACATGGCGACGCCCTGCTCGGTGAAGGCGTAAGGGGGGTAGCGACGACCACCCCAGGAACTTGAGGTGCCAAAATGACGCCTCAAGTCGGAGAACTCCTTCTCGTCGAGTTGGAACATGAAATCACTGGGAAATCGGTCGAGATTCCGTTTCACGGCCCGAGTGAGCGACTTCGTCTCTACGCCGTAGAGTGATGCCAGATCGCTGTCCAATAGAACCGTACGACCACGAATCAGGCACTATTGACTTGTCAATCCGCTCGATCGGAATCAATGACATCGACTTTTCGTCCATCTTCGACTTGCCTCGCTTGGGTACCCAACTCTGGCCGCACGTGGCATGATCTCGGGCGAGACGGCCCTGGGACCGTGCGACAATCGGTTGCCCGTAGTATACGAATCCCCCGGAATGGTCACCAGTCGTCACGGGGATAGATGTACTGCGGGCCGGCCGAACTTCCCACGGCGGCCTCTTGTCCTATGCTTTCGTGGGGGGTAGGATGGTTTGTTTGCCCAACAGCGGAGTCTTCCATGCGTCACGTCCTTTCGGCCCTGGTCCAGAACGTCCCGGGCGTGCTGTCCCATATTTCGGGCATGCTCGCCTCGCGAGGCTACAACATTGACAGCCTCGCGGTGGGCGAGACCGAAACCCCCCATTTATCGCGAATGACCTTCGTCGTCGTCGGCGATGCCAAAGTCCTCGAACAGGTCCGAAAACAGCTTGAGAAGATCGTCACCGTCGTCCGGGTCGACGACATCAGCGCCCAGAACTTCGTCGAACGCGACCTGATGCTCGTCAAGGTGGCCGCCGGGCGAGGACAGCGGAGCGAGGTCCGCGAGCTGACCGACATCTTTCGCGGGCGAATCGTCGACGTGGCCGCCGACATGGTCATGATCGAAATGTCGGGCCAAGAGCGAAAGATCCAAGCCTTCATCGAGATGATGCGTCCCTTCGGCATCATCGAACTGGTTCGGACCGGGCGGATCGCCATGGTTCGCGGAAGCAACCACGGCGACTTGGAAGACGAGGACGAGGGACCTTTCGAGCATCCGTGATCCGACCCGCCCGGCGCGGCGAGCCGCGTTCAAGCCACCCACTTTCCCATTACGATTCGAGGAGTGTTTATCATGCCCGCCAAGGTTTTTTACGATAAGGACGCCGATCTGGCGTTGATCAAGAACAAGACGATCGCGATTCTTGGTTATGGTTCGCAAGGTCATGGCCATGCCCAGAACCTTCGCGACAGCGGTTGCAACGTCATCGTGGCCGAACTGCCCGGCACGGCGAACCACGAGCAGGCGGTGAAAGACGGCTTCAAGCCGATGTCGGCCGCCGAAGCAACCAAAAAGGCCGACATTCTCACGATCCTGCTGCCCGACGAATTTCAGGCCGACGTCTTCCGCGCCGAGATTCGCGACAATCTTTCGCCGGGCAATGTGATCGTCTGCTCGCACGGATTCAACGTCCATTTCAACCAGTTCGAGATTCCCAAGGGCGTGGCGACCATCCTGGTCGCGCCGAAGGGCCCGGGCCACTTGGTTCGCTCGGAGTTCGTCAAGGGCGGCGGCGTCCCCTGCCTGTTGGCCTTGGGACCGAATGCCGACGACACGGCGCGCGGCGTCGGCCTGGCCTACGCCAAGGGAATTGGCGGTACTCGGGCCGGCGTCATCGAAACCACGTTCGCCGAAGAGACCGAGACCGACCTATTCGGCGAGCAGGCCGTGCTCTGCGGTGGTTGCGTCGAGCTGGTCAAGGCCGGTTTCGAAACCCTGGTCGAAGCCGGCTACGCCCCGGAAATGGCCTATTTCGAGTGCCTGCACGAAGTCAAGCTCATCGTCGATCTGCTCTATCAGGGCGGGTTGAATTACATGCGTTACAGCGTGTCGAACACGGCCGAATACGGCGACTACACCCGGGGGCCGCGGATCATCACCGCCGAGACCAAGGCCGAGATGAAGAAGATTCTGGCCGAGATCCAGAAAGGCCAGTTCGCCCGTGAGTGGATCCTCGAGAATAAGGCCAACGCACCCCAGTTCAAGGCCCTGCGTCGGATGGAGCGCGAGCATTCGATCGAAGAGGTGGGCCGGAACCTGCGGCGGCTGATGACCTGGATCGACGCGAAGGAAGTCTGAACTCCGGCGGGCAAAAGATGGAATAGTCGGAATCCTCGCGGCGGAGTAAACATTTCGCCGCGAGGGTTTTTTATGGGAAAATTGGGGAAAACGGCCTTGTCTGACCGACGTAAGTTGTTAATATCATGGCGGTTGAGGGTTTGCGGGCCGCAGGGCCTGTCGCGTGCCCGGAGCTTTCGCGAGGCGGCCCCAGTGTCGGCCGTCGCGTTGACGATGCGATTCGGTGTGATATGATTCAAGTGGCTTGACCCGGCGGCAAATGGATCATCGTGACCATGGACGAATTGACCGTGTTGAATCGAGCGTGAGGCGCCGTTTCCGAATCGACGTTCCGCGACCATGACCCAGCCGTCCCATCCCACCGCGCACGACTTGTTCGAAGTCCACCCCCGCCAATTCGAGCGTCAGGCGTACGTCTATCCGGTTCTCAGCCGCCGAGCCCGGGGCATTTCGATCGGCGTGAATCTCAGTCCGGCCAAGAACTGCGACTTCAACTGCGTCTATTGCCAGGTCGATCGTTCGGCGTCGGGTCGTTTCGAGAGGATCGACCTCGGCCGTCTGGCCGACGAGTTGGACGCGACGGTCGAACAGGCCGTCTCGGGCAAACTGTTCGAGTCACCTCGCTTCGAAAAGACGCCGCCGACAATGCGCCGGCTCAACGACATCGCCCTGAGCGGCGACGGCGAGCCCACGCTGAGCCCCGACTTCGAAGCGGCGGTCGACGTGNNACCAACGCCGCCGGGTTCCACCGCGAACCGGTCCGCCGCGCGCTGGCCGTGCTCGACCGGAACCACGGCGAAATCTGGGCGAAGCTCGACGCGGGCACCGAGGCGTACTATCGCCGCGTGAATCGTTCGCCCGTTGGGTTCGATCGCATCCTCGCGAACCTGGCCGAGGCGGCGAGCGTTCGTCCGATCGTCATTCAGACCCTTTTTGCCCGGCTCAACGGCGCGTCGCCCTCCGACGAGGAATTGGCCTCCTATTGCGGGCGGCTTTGCGAGATCGTGTCTGCCGGGGGCCGCATTCAGGGCGTCCAGGTTCACACGGTCGCCCGCCGACCGGCCGAGACGTGGGTCGCGGCGCTGGGCGACCAGGAACTCGACGCCGTGGGCAACCGCATTCACGATGAAACGGGGCTGGTCGTGGAGGTTTTTCACGGGTAGCGGTTTCGGGCCGAGCGATTCGGCTGACCGCGACACGCACGCAATTTATTCTCACGGTTACTGGTTTTGAAGGAAGCCCAAATGGCGACACCGGAATCCGCTTCGCCCTCGCTCGTTTATCGCGTCAAGATTACTCTCGATGACTTCCGCCCGCCGATCTGGCGCTGCGTGGAAGTGGAAGACTGTTCGCTGGAGCTTCTGCACGATGTCGTTCAGGACGCCATGGGATGGCACAATTACCATCTTTACGAGTTCCGCATCGCGGACGAGGCTTATTCGAATCCGCGGACGCTCGAAGACGACCAGCGCAGCGCGGCCGAGTTGACGCTCGGCGAACTGGTCGCTCGGCAACTGACGCAGTTCGAGTACGTGTACGACTTTGGGGACAACTGGAGCCACGTGGTCGAGATCGAGCCGATTGGCCCGGCCCAGGAGCAAACGCACTATCCGCGTTGCGTCGGCGGCGAGCGGGCCTGTCCGCCGGAAGACTGCGGCGGTTCGGAGCGATACGCTCGTTTTCTGAAGGCGCTGGACAATCCCGACGATCCGGCGTTTGACGACGCTTGCGACGTGTTGGGCGAGACATTCGTCCCGACGGTTTTCGATCCGGAAAGGGTTACTCGGCGCTGGCTGACGTGGAATTTTGCCGACCCCGATTCGGGCCCGACGTTCGAGGACGAGGTCGCGGCGGACGCCGAACCGGAACCGCCCAAGCGCAACAAGACGGCCGCCCAGACCAAGGCGGTCGAACGCCAACCACAGGCGGCGAAGAACGATCCATGCCCGTGCGGAAGCGGTAAGAAGTTCAAGAAGTGCTGCATGAAGCGCGGGAAGGACGAGTTCGAGGACGTCTGACGTGGGATCGAGTTTTGCAACAACACTCTTCACTTTTGTTTTCGAGTTACGTCGCTTGGGGTTGATGCGAAGTGGTTATGTTTTTTGGGTTTAGTGTGTGTCGGATTTTTTGTAAGTGGCGAAGTCTCTTTTGGGGGGCATGCTGCAAAAACCCTGGCTGTTGGGGGAGGAGAGATGTTAGGGTTTGGGGTTAGGACGCAACACAACGTCCCTTTCCACTGACCACTATCCACTAACCCACCACGGGATTGCGTCGAGTGATGTCATAGCATGGGGGCTGTTGGGTTTCCAGGCCAAGAATTGAGCCAGGGGCGGATTGGGGTCGTGTGGCTCACGCGAAGAAGGGCGATTCGTGCCACTCGGTGATGGGCGAGCTGTTCGGGTGTGGGTTTTTTCACCGGCGAGACGCGGAGACACGGAGAGGGTTTTGGCGTCGTGGAACGGACTTTTGGCGAAGGTCCACGTGCAAGGTGAAGGCGGGAAGGACGACACCCACGCTGGTGCAGGCCTGCGAGGCAAGGCCGGCAAGGATGGGCAAGCCATCCATGGCACACATGGCACACGGTGCCGTTTCATGCCCCGGCCGTGTTCAACGCGGCGACGAACGTCGAAATTCCTTTCATGAACATGTCGACGGCGATCGTGGCCAGGATGAAACCCATCAGCCGTTCGATTGCGATGATGGTTCGCGTTCCCAAGATTTCGTTCAGGCTCGACGACGCGATCAGCACGATGCTCGTGACCAGCCACGCGACGAAGAGCGAGCCGAGCCAGACGGGCCACGCGGTCGGATCGCCCGCCATCAACAACAGCACGATGGCCATGGTTGTCGGGCCGGCGATGAAGGGCGTCGCCAGCGGCACGACGAACGGCTCGGAATCGCCGGCGTTGGCAAAAAGCGTGTCCGTCCCGCCGAAGATCATCTTGATGGCGATCAGAAACAGCACCACCCCGCCGGCGATTCCGACTGACGAGTTGTCGATCTGCAAGATGTGGATCAGGGGAACGCCGAAGAACAGGAAAAAAACCAGTATGGCCAACGCGAACAGCAGTTCGCGAGTGACGATCCACCGGCGTCGTTCGGGCGAGACGCGGCGCAGGATGGCAAGAAACAAGGGGATGTTTCCGAACGGATCCATCACGAGAAACAGAAGCAACGTGGCGGAAAGGAACGACATGGCCGAAACTCCCGTCGAAAGCGGACTGCGTGTTTTGCCGGTCGATCCAGCGAGGTCCGCAACAGCCCATCCATCGCCGACCCGTCTTGCAGACCTCAATACGGGGTGACTCGTGTCGGAGCGGATATCGTGTATAATACCCATTTGTCCGATAGGTGGCGAGTGGCCCGAGCCAGATTGTTTACGCAGGGTGGGGCGATGCAAACCAAACATCGGCACTTTGCACGCTATTGCCGTGGACAACATAAGGCGAGCGGCCGAAGCCCCAACCAAGGTCAAGGTTTGCATCGCCCCACCCTACAGGCTTTCTACGCACCTCCCAACGCATGATCAATACGACGCTCAAAGATCGAATCACCCGGCTTCTTGTGGCCGATATCCAGACGCCGGGCCAGTATATCGGCGGGGAACTCAACGCCGTGGTTCGCGACCATGCCACGGTTCACGGCACGGTCTGCCTGGCTTTTCCCGACGCTTATACGATCGGCATGAGCCATCACGGGTTGCAGGTGCTCTACGCCGTGATGAACCGGCGCGACGACTGGGCGTGCGAGCGGGCGTTCGCGCCCTGGCCCGACATGGAACAACTGCTCCGCCGCGCGGGACTGCCGCTTTACAGCCTGGAAACGTGTACGCCGCTAAGCCAGTTCGACGTCGTGGGCTTCACGCTGCAATACGAGATGTGTTGCACCAACGTGCTGACGATGCTCGACCTGGGCGGAATACCCCTCCGCTCGGCCGATCGGACCGAGTCGCATCCGCTGGTCATCGCCGGAGGCCCAGGCGCGGCCAGTCCCGAGCCGATGTCGCCGTTTATCGATCTGTTCGTCGTCGGCGATGGCGAAGAAATGCTCCCCCGAGTGTGCGAAGCTTGGTTGGAACAGAAGCGACTGGGCCGATCGCGCGAGGAGGCGCTGGCCGCGTTGGCTGCCGAATTGCCGCACGTCTACGTGCCGCGGTTCTATGAACCGCCGTTGTCCGATTCCCAATCGCCGGTCGGCCGACCGCGACCCGCGAGGCCCGGCTTGCCCGAGCTGATCGAGCCGGCCGTGGTTGAGGATCTCGACGGCGTTCCGTTGCCCGATCGGCCGATCGTGCCCAACGTCGAGGTGGTCCAGGATCGGATCGCCATCGAGATCATGCGGGGGTGCCCGTGGCGGTGCCGGTTCTGTCAAAGCTCGAAGATCAAGCGGCCGGTGCGGATTCGCCGCGTCGAGACGATCGTCGAGGCCGCGCGGCGGTCGTATCGGAACTCGGGCTGCAACGAAATGTCGCTTCTGTCGCTGTCGACGAGCGACTACCCGCGATTGACCGAGTTGCTCCACGCATTGCAGGCCGAGTTCCGGCCGCTAGGCGTGAGCGTGGCCGTGCCCAGCCTGCGGGTGAACGAGCAGTTGCAGGTGCTCGGCGAGTTGCTCAACACGGACCGGCACGGCGGGTTGACGCTGGCCCCCGAGGCGGCGCGCGACGCGATGCGACGCCGGATCGGCAAGGAAATCACCAACGACGACCTCTACGACGGCTGCCGAAAGTTGTTCGCCGAGGGTTTTCAGCGGGTGAAGCTCTATTTCATGTGCGGGCTGCCCACCGAGACCGACGAAGACG
>DOEZ01000440.1 GCA_003532715.1 Planctomycetaceae bacterium | reverse complement strand
CGCTTGCGAATCCGGCTGACATTCTACACACTTCGTCGAAATCACGGCTCGTGAACAACCCCCGCTAGCTCAAGTATCCCCCACTAAGGTCAGAGGGCATCAGCGGCTTCGACCGGCGAAACGAGAGACCCCCAACGGGGTTTTACTAGCAATAATGCCGTGTGGCGAGTATATTGCAGGGCGGGGATGATAACTCGACCTTGGGAGCAGCGGCGTTCGGAGAGAGACTTATGCACTTGTATGCTATCGCCCTTGCGATCATGATCGGCGCGGCTGGTTTTGCGGCCGATGAGCGCAACGTGCGGGAAGACGCCCCCGTGGACGCAGACGCGCCTGTCGAATCGCCCATTGTTCAGGGTGTCCCCATCGACTCGGGTTTCCTCATCTTCAAAGGGACGTACCTGCCCGGTCCTTACGTCGTTGGCACGCGAGGCGACGAGCTGTTCATCAACGATTTGCCAATCAAGACCGAGCATCTCTACATGCGAGGGTGGGGGCCCGGCGGGTTCCGCTCCCGCTGGCGCCGCTCGCCGGAAGAAGAAACGCGAGACACACGAACGACGGATACGGGCGACACGCGAAGCCGAGATACGGCAGAAACACGAGGGACGGATACGGGGGAAACNNCGCGAGAAGAACTCGAACGATTCGAGCCGCCCAGACCGCTTCCGAACTATGCGGCCCGCGTCGAACGCCAACTGGAAAACCAAGCCTTGCTGATCGTCTTCAACGACGATCGCGCCTTGTTCGTTCCCAGCGGCTTCGAAGTCAAGACGCTCGACATTCTGCTCGGCCGCGAGCCTCGCGACGAGAAGACCCAGGCGTTGAGAAAACTCGGCTTCGAGACGATTGAATCGGCGCGCTGGCACGAGCTGACCGGCGCGTTTCAGCCCTCGACCGAATTGGCCGCTCGCGTCGAGAAGCTGAAGGCTTCGCGGCCCGTTCCAGTGCGACATCCGGTTCGGGTGGCGGAACTCTCGAAGTCGGTTCGATATAGTATCACGGTCATCGGAATCGTGCTCGGCGTGGTCGCGCTCGGAAGCCTGCTCAGCTCTCGCCCCGAGAGCCGCGCCCCCTGGCGCGAAATCGACACCTCGGGCGACAGTATTCCGATGGTCGTCCGAAATGTCGGCTTCGTCCTTGTGCTCAGCTTCTTCGATCTCGGATGCACCCTGCTCGCTCGCGGTTCCGACGGATTCGTCGAAATCAATCCATTGGGCAGCGGGCTGCTTGAGGATCCAGTCATGTTGGCCGCGTTCAAGATCTCCTCTTTGCTGATAGGCTGCGGCATTCTGCTGTCGCTGCGACGATATCGCGGCGCGCAGGTCGCCTCGTGGTGGCTCTGCCTCGTATGCACGATCCTCACGTTCCGCTGGGCAACCTACGGCTCGCTCCTGCTGGCCTGATCCGAAATCGCGTCCGTCGTCCGGATTTGCTTGCTATCCCCGATTATTCGCAAGCCCGACACCAACCCGAAGCGCAAGCGAGAGGTACGCAACGGTTCATCCTCGGCTGCACTTCGGGCTGGCGGTTTGCACGCTGCGTCGAATTCACAGGCCACTGGACAATCCGGATAATCACGATGGAGGCCGCTGAGCTTTCTGGAAGGCGACCAGTTCCCGCTCGGCCTCCTTCCATCGACCGGCGCGCGCCTTCTCGACGATCGCGCTGAGCCGCGCGTGCGTCTCGTGCGACATCTGGCCTTCGCCGTGGCGTGACTCGATGATCGCCGCGTTCTTGTCGAGCCACTCCACGTTTTGAGCCGACAACGCGGTTCGAAGCGACGCAAGAAGCTCGAGGTTCTCGCGTCCGACCTGCGGTTGGCCACAGCCGGCCATCGATATCACCGCTAATAACATCGCAAACGCTCGGGCGAGTGGTTTTCTGCGAAGTTGCATGGCGGTTTCTCCTTCGTCCAAGGGGCGGTCATTGTTCATACCAATCGTACTCGACAATCTCGCCCCCATTAATGCTGCTCAGCGCGGCCCATGTCGGCAGGTGGACGAACTCCGACGCGAATCGCGTGCTCCCGTCTCCGAGCATCACGTTGCAGCCCCCCGGATGCTGCGAGAACATCTGGCACACGGCGTACAACGGACTGTTGGGCGGATGGATCACGGGCGGATCCTCGACGCGGCAGGGACCGCTGTGGACGTTTACCAACGTGGCGGCCGTCTCCGCCGGCGAAAAATCGTAATCCGGCTTCGGATGCACCCAGCCACCCGGCACGACACCGACCCAGGTCTTGTCGCTCAACACCGGATGGTGCTCGCCGATGAACACGGTGGTCGACGTGCCGTCGCGGATGTCGCGAATCCTCACGGACGAGTTTCGGTAGAACGGACCGTCGGCAAACCCGGCGTAGTCATCGAGCGTGAACGCCCACGGGCCCTCGCGTCCCGCGCTGACCGCATAGCACGACCGGGCGAAGGTCGCTAGGACGCGCGAGCCGCCCTGATCGACCACCTCCACCGGCGTATCGCTTCCGACGGCCGAGGGGCAGGCGAACAACGCGACGTGAGTCCGGACGACCGATTGGTTGTCTGCGTGCCAACACGGCAAATCATAGTCGAACAGGCCATCGAGCGTCTCCTGCTCGAGGTAGGGCAACAGGATTGCGCCCCAGGCCCAGCCGGGTCCCGCGTCGCGCGTGATCGGATCGGGAGTCCCGTGGATGCCGCCTCCACCGACCCGGCTCGCGTACGACGGCGGAAAGCACCCGCGGGCCTCGTGGTAATTGTGCATTGCCAAACCAAGCTGACGAAGGTTGTTGGCGCACTGCAATCGCCGCGCCGCCTCGCGAGTCGACTGCACGGCCGGCAACAGCAGCGCGATCAACGTACCGATGATCGCGATGACCACCAGCAACTCAACCAAGGTAAACGCCCCTTGGACAAAATGCGGACGCCGCGAATTGCCGCGAAGGTCCGCCCGTCTAAGAAACACGCAGAACAACATAGTATTTTCCTCGTTCGATGACGCATGAATGATGAACGTGATAGAAAACCGAACCCCAACCGTAAGGGAGCGGCCAACAAAGAACCGAACCCCGACCGTAAGGGAGGGGCCGCAGCCCAGTCACGACGACAAGAATGCCCCTATGCCGGCGGAGCGCGCGCGTCGAACGACAGAGCCCGCATCGAAAGAGGCGACAACGCGACCTCGGCGGTCGTCGCGGTGACGAATTCCGACACGGCGGAAAAGAGGATCGGCCGGCCAGCTTGCTTGGCCGCGGCCAACAATGAGCAGATGGTGCAGTCGCCCGGCGCGAGGACGCGATTACCCGAGCCACTCGCCGCCGAAATACCGCCGATCGGATCGAGTGTCAAGCCGCCGTCGGCCCGATGGTCGAAGCCCACCATGATCGTTCCGCCCGGCAGCCGGATCTCATGGCCACAGCCGGGCAAGTAGTGCAGCCCCTCGCCAAAGAACGAGATCACCCCGAACAACAAGAGGCTGGACCAGGCGGCGAGTTGTAAAACGGGAGAACGCATGTTGCTGGCGGGGCCGGACGGCCGGCGGGCTGGACGATCAGTGAATCAATCCATCCTGTATAACACTATTGAGACAAGTTCTCAATAGGGCCCAACAAAGAATTCTCCCTCGGGGGGAAGCCCATCCCCTCGCCCAGCCGCCGAAGTACGCTTCGCAGCCTTCGTTCCAACTCACTCACCAACCCGAAGCGCAAGCGAGAGGCGTGTGACGACTTATCGTCAATCACGCTGTCGGCCGTCACGTCGCATACGGCGGCGGAATCACCAGCTTGTGAATACCTCGGCCTACGCCGCCTTCTTTGGCTTGTGACGATGTGAGAGCCGCGCCAACTCGTTGCCCGTTCGCGCTTCGCGATGAATGTGCGGGCGACTGTTCGCGACGAAGAGGCTTGGCGCCCTCTCCGAGAGCAAAGTGGACAAGTCGGCGAGTTGCTCGTAAAGCGTCTCCAGACTGGACTCCGCCTCGCGTTGACGTCTCTCGTCGGCGTCCCGGCGATCGGCCTGTTCTCGCAGATGGAAGATACGTACGGACAAACTCGAAAGCCGGTCGATGATCCGGCCGGGCGTCTCCACACTCGGGTCGCCCGACGGCAAGGGAGCGGCGTTCTCCTGTTGAAGCTGATCGACAATCGCCCGATCCAACTGCTCGATCAACTCGTCCCGGCGACGGTTGAGTTTGTCGGTCCGACATTTCACCGCCTCGAAATCGGCGGCGTTCGTGTCGCGGGCCATGTCCTCCTCGTGCCACAAGCGGAAGTTCTGTTGATGCTCGCGACAAACCAGGTTCAAAAAGCCCTGATAGCGATTATCGATTCCCTCTTCATGCCATTGCTTGATCGTTTCGGCATGGAGATTGGTTATGGTTCTGACGTCGATCATGGGTTGCTCTCGTTCCGAATAAGGGAATGCCCGCATCCGCGACTTCGGCTGAGTGGGCCGCGCACGGCGACCCAGGAGCCGCGAAATCGTGGGGGCGTAGAATAACGGGCCGGGCAACTCTCGGCAAGACGAGAAAATGCGGCCTACTCCACTGCGTCGTCCATCCACCGGTCGAACCAATCCCTCGCGCGAAGGGCCACGGTGCCGGTCGGGTCGGTCCAGATGACCGTGTGACCATACCAGGGGACCGACAGCAGCTCGCTCCGGTCGGGGGCCGCCTCGTGCAGCCGGATGCTGTGCTTGTGCGGCACGACCCAGTCGTTCGTCCCGTGGATCAACAGCACCCGGGCGTCGGTTCGCTTGATCGCCTCGACCGTCGTGTCGCGGTCGGGGTCGAAGTCGGCCTGGCGGCCCGCCTCGTCGATCACCCGCTGATAATCCTCTTCGGTCAGCATCCACCCGACGCCCGGCACCATGACCCGGCTGAAATGGGGAATCTCGTCGCGGATCGTGCTGAACGGGGCGACGGCCACGACGGCCTTGATCCGCCGATCGAGCCCGGCCAGATGGATCGACGTCGCCGCGCCGTACGAAATGCCGTACACGCCGACCGGCCCCTCGGCCAGCCCGCGACGTTCGAGTTCGTCGATCACCTGCGACAAGTCGCGAGCCTCTTGCTTGCCGAACGTCAGCCGGTCGCCGCTCGACCGCCCGTGCCCTCGCAGATCGACGAGCACGGCCCGATAGCCGCTTCGGGCGAACAACTCGGCCGGCGGCATCATCCACATGCCGCGAGCCAGAATGCCGTGCAAAACGAGAATGGTTCCCCTCGGCCGTTCGTACTTCTCCGACGGCTCGACGATCGACACCGACAACCGAGCCTCGGGCGGCCCGACCGGCACGTCGAACGATTCATCGGCCCCGAGCAGTTCCTCGGCCGTGGGCAACGGGTTCGCATAGTCCGACAACGGATTGAGCCGATTGGGTGCCGTCGTCATCACCTGGGCCAGTGGCGCCATGCAGCCGCCGAATCCGACCGAAACAATCCCAACCGCGATCCACAACGCAGCCCGGCAACCCAGAACCGCCGTGAAGCAAACCCGCACCACGCATCGACCGCCGGCCATGAATGGCTCCTTCCAATCTGCCTGGATTATGCACGAGCCGATACCAACCCGAAGCGCAAGCGAGAGTCGCGCAACGACCTATTGTCACTGGCGAATTCGGCCGGCATTCCGCACGCTACGCTGAACTCACAGGCTCCTGAACAATCCTGAGCGGTAGCCTGTGCGCCGCCCGCCACCGACTCGTGAAGAACCGGGACCCTCCCCAGTTCGGGTGGGTATTTGTACCAATTGCCCGAAACCGGGTCAATGCCAACCGGTTTTGGACGAGAACTGCCCTCTCACAAAGCCGCAAAGGCACAAAGCCAAAGATCAAACAAGTCTTTTCAAAAACGAAACAACCGTATCTCCATGTACGTCCGTGTCACCCGTGGTCGGTTCTTCTTGGCGTCTTCGTGTCCTTCGTGCCCTTCGTGGTGAACCTCGTCCGGACTGACGCAATCCGGTCACCCGGCACGACAAGAAGGGGCAAGCCATCCATGGCATACGGAATGCGCCGTTACTCGCCGTCGCGAGGTTGCTCGGCTACGGCCTTTTCCTCGAGCGCTTGGTGCAACTGCTGCGGCGGGACGACTACTCCGCAACTCACGATGAACTGAAACGCCTGGTCGATCGTAATGTTCAGGTCCAGCGCCTCGCTCTTCTTGACGTTGATCGTGTACCCCGTCACCGGCATCGGCGAGGTAGGCACGAGCACCGAAAGAACGGGCTCGTTGGCCGCGGCGCAAATGTCGAGCATGCTCTCGCCCGTGACAAAACCCAACGACCAGATGCCTTGCCGGGGATACTCGATCGCCACGACCCGCGTGTACTCGATCTGGCGAGGGCCGAACAGAAAGTCGCTGACCTGCTTGACCGACGAATAGACGTTTCGCACCAACGGAAGCTGAAGAATGCCCCGCTCGAACGTGGCGACCAGTATCCGGCCGATACCCGCCGCCATGAACCGACCCAACAGGTAGAGCAGGAGAATGAAGACGATCAAGAAGACGGGAACAACCACGTGCGGCGGCAGGTACGTCAGCTCGATGTAGCGGCGATAGATCCCCTTGGCCGTCGACGGCATCGATTCGGACCCCTGATTCCGCCGAACCGCGTCGTAAACGGCAAACGGCACGAACTTCTGATCGGGCGTCGCGAAATAGTAGGTCCACGGATCCTCGTCGGGCCGAACGTGAACCGCCACGCTCTCGGCGGGAACCTCCTTCGGAATGTCAGCCACCGCCCAGACCAACGCATCGCGCGTGCCAACGCGGACGGGCCGCAACACGTAGTCGTTCACCGTTCCGCCGACCCATAGGAAGATGACGATCGTCAGCAGCGGCGGAACGACCACGCCCAGCCCGCGAATCACCGCATGGCGAAACGGACGCTCGGCGGTCGGCTTCGAGAGATCGATCTTCGAGATGCTGCTTGGCATGGTTTACCGTGGCGTGGCCGTAAAAGGCTTCAATTGGCTGGGTCGGGCTCTTTCCGTTCAATTCTCCCGTTCGCCGAATGCCGGTTCAAGGGGTGCGGCAGGCCGCCCTGGCAGCCAGTCGGCCGCTGCTCCAATAGGTTTTGGTCATGCGGCGGCGTCCGGGCCGAGCGTCCGAGCCACGACCGCCGCGAACACGGCTTCGGCACCCGCCTTCCGAAGCACGTTGGCGGCTTCGCTGCACGTCGCGCCGGTCGTCATGATGTCGTCGACCAGCAAGACGCGGACACCCCCTAAATCGTAGTTCGCTCCCAAACGAAACGCGCCGCGAACATTCTCAATACGTTTTTGGGGCGACAAGTCGGCCTGCGGATCGGTCGCCCTGGCCCGGACCAGCATCCGCCGCTCAATCGGAACCCCCAAATGGCGGGAAAGACACTGGGCGACGATGTCGGGGCTGTTAGTGCCGCGGCGGATTTGCCGCCGCCAGTGCATGGGAATCGGCACCACCACATCGGCGGCCAGNNAGCCGCGCGACAGCGATCGAAAGATGGTCGCTCGCCGGCCGTTTCATCCGCAAAACGGCTTGTCGGAGTTCCTCGCGATAGGAACCCAGCGGAACCACCCCGTCGAAGTGGTACGGCTGCTTTCGGCAGCGGACACATCGAGCCGACGACGCCGGATCGCTCGCGACGGCCGCGACGGCCCCCACGGCCGACACTGGGGGATCCTCCGGGGACGATATCGGCGATGCCGCCATTGGCAACTCCGGGGACGACTCCGGGAGAGACTCCGATTCCAGCAACGCACGAAGCATCCCGCACCGGCCGCAGGCCAACCGGACATTTGGCGCGAGCCGGTCGATGCAGGCGCCGCAGAGCAACGGTTGGTTCGCGTGAGGCTCGATATCGACGCCGCAAAAGGCACATGTGGGCGGCAGGAACAGATTGACCCCGGCGTTCCAAACCCGTCGGCAACGCTCGGCAAAGTACGAGCCGCC